>NZ_JANQCJ010000039.1:0-17440 GCF_024723355.1 Micrococcus sp. HG099
GGCCGGGACCGGCAGGAGCGGCGCCGGCCCTTCGGCGGCGCGGACCGGGACCCCGCCACGGTGTCCAGCGTGTTCGGCCGGCTCATCCGGGACCGCGGCTGGTCCACGCCGGTGGCGGTGGGCTCGGTGCTCACCCGCTGGGACGAGCTCGTGGGCCCGGAGATCGCGCTGCACTGCCGCCCGGAGAGCTTCGAGGACTCGGTGGTGCGGGTCCGCACGAGTTCCACCGCGTGGGCCACGCAGCTGCGCCTGATGACCCCCGTCCTGCTCCAGCGGTTCGACGACGCCCTCGGCCCCGGCGTCGTGACGCGCCTCGAGGTGGCCGGGCCCCAGGCCCCGAGCTGGCGCAAGGGCCCGCGCACGGTGCGCGGCGGCCGCGGCCCGCGCGACACCTACGGGTGAGGCCGGGGTCGACGGCGGCGGGCCCGGCCCGTCCGACCGCGAGGCCGTGGACGCCCCTCTGGCGCGCTCACGGGGTCCCGGACGGCCCGGGAGGCATGGGCGGCGTCCCGCGCCCGTCCTGAGCGGCATCCACGGCCGCTGAGGGGGTGATCTGCCGCCCCGGACCCCCGCCGATGCGGGCCCTCGGGCGCTCACGCGGTAGACTTCACAGCAGTGAAACCGGTGGGTCGGCGTCGTCCGTCCCCCGACCCCGCGGATCGAGCGCGAGCGCACGCATGAGGACCGGGCCTGCCCCGGCTCGCGCGCTCTCGCGCGCGCGGGGACAGCCCTGCCGCCGACGTCCGAGGAAGTGACCCCACCCGTGGTTGACGCTACGCCCGAGAACCCCGCGGAGGAGCCGGCGGCCGTGCCGGCCGCGCCGTCCCCCGAGGCCGCGCCCGAGGCCCCCGCCCCGGCGAAGGACCGGAAGGTGCCCGGCGAGTACGGCGCCTCCGCGATCACCGTGCTGGAGGGCCTGGAGGCCGTCCGCAAGCGCCCCGGCATGTACATCGGCTCCACCGGCCCCCGCGGCCTGCACCACCTCGTGTACGAGGTCGTGGACAACTCCGTGGACGAGGCCCTGGCCGGCTACGCCAGCGGGATCGACGTGACCCTGCAGGCGGACGGTGGCGTGCGCGTGGCCGACGACGGCCGCGGCATCCCCGTGGACCTGCACCCCACCGAGGGCAAGCCCACCGTGGAGGTCGTCATGACCATCCTCCACGCCGGCGGCAAGTTCGGCGGCGGCGGCTACGCCGTCTCCGGCGGCCTGCACGGCGTGGGCATCTCCGTGGTCAACGCGCTCTCGCGGCGCGTGGACACCGAGGTGCGCCGCCAGGGCCACGTGTGGCGGATGTCCTTCGCGGACGGCGGCGTGCCCCAGGGCGAGCTGGTCCAGGGCGAGGCCACGGACGCCACCGGCACCGTGCAGACCTTCTACCCGGACCCGGAGATCTTCGACTCCATCGAGTTCGACTGGGAGACCCTGCGGGCCCGGTTCCAGCAGATGGCCTTCCTCAACAAGGGTCTGCGCATCACCCTCACGGACGAGCGCGTCCAGGAGGACAACGAGGTCGTCGACGACGAGATCGCCGGCGAGGCCGCCGCCGAGGAGAACGCCGAGCAGGGCCTGGACGAGGCCGCCGCGCAGGCGCCGCAGCGCCGCCAGGTCACCTACCTGTACGAGAACGGCCTGCTGGACTACGTGCAGCACCTGAACTCCGCCAAGAAGGTCGAGTTCGTGCACGAGGACGTCATCGCCTTCGAGGCCGAGGACGCCGAGGCCGGCCGCTCCATGGCGGTGGAGGTGGCCATGCAGTGGACCTCCGCCTACTCGGAGTCCGTGCACACCTACGCGAACACCATCAACACGCACGAGGGCGGCACCCACGAGGAGGGCTTCCGCGCCGCGCTGACCTCCCTGGTCAACCGCTACGCCCGCGAGAAGGAGATCCTCAAGCCCAAGGAGGACAACCTCACGGGCGAGGACATCCGCGAGGGCCTCACCGCGGTGATCTCGGTGAAGCTCTCCGAGCCGCAGTTCGAGGGCCAGACCAAGACCAAGCTGGGCAACTCCGAGGCCCGCGCCTTCGTGTCCAAGGCGGTCACGGACCACCTCGGCGACTGGCTCGAGCGCAACCCGGGCCCGGCCAAGGAGGTCATCCGCAAGGCCATCATGGCCTCGCACGCCCGGATGGCCGCCCGCAAGGCCCGGGACAACGCGCGCCGCAAGTCGCCGCTGGAGTCCTTCGGCATGCCCGGCAAGCTCGCGGACTGCTCCTCGAAGGACCCCTCGCGCTGCGAGGTGTACATCGTGGAGGGCGACTCCGCCGGCGGCTCCGCGAAGCAGGGCCGCAACCCGGAGACCCAGGCCATCCTGCCGCTGCGCGGCAAGATCCTGAACGTGGAGCGCGCCCGCCTGGACAAGGCCCTCGGCAACGCCGAGATCCAGTCCATGATCACGGCGTTCGGCACCAACATCGGCGAGGAGTTCGACATCTCCAAGCTGCGGTACCACAAGATCGTGCTCATGGCCGATGCGGACGTGGACGGCCAGCACATCACCACGCTGCTGCTCACCGTGCTGTTCCGGTACATGCGCCCGCTGATCGAGGCCGGGCATGTGTTCCTCGCCCAGCCGCCGCTGTACCGCATCAAGTGGTCCAACGCGCCCCACGACTACGTGTTCTCCGACGCCGAGCGCGACGCCGCCGTCGAGGCCGGCCTGGCCAAGGGCTGGCGCTACCCCAAGGACAACGGCGTGCAGCGCTACAAGGGCCTGGGCGAGATGAATTACCAGGAGCTGTGGGACACCACCATGGACCCCGAGCACCGCACCCTGCTGCAGGTGAGCATGGAGGACGCCGCCGCCGCGGACGCCGTGTTCTCCATGCTCATGGGCGAGGACGTCGAGTCCCGCCGCAACTTCATCCAGCAGAACGCCAAGGACATCCGCTTCCTGGACGTCTGAGCCGCGCCGGGGACGACGGCGGCGCACCGGCGCCGCGTGCGCCGTCGTCGTGACCCCGGGCCCGAGACCTTCCTGAGCCCAGCACCCTCCCCGCCGCCGCGGGGAGCACGAGAGGATCCGCGTGAGCGACGAGACCACCCCCCAGACCCCGGACGAGTCCGCCGAGGTCCCCGAGACCCCCGAGACCGGCCAGGACGTGGCGGTCGAGCAGTACGTGCTGCCCGAGGGCGCGGCCGACAAGGTCGAGCCCGTCGACCTCGAGTCGGAGATGAAGCGCTCGTACCTGGACTACGCGATGGCCGTGATCGTCGGCCGCGCGCTGCCGGACGTGCGCGACGGCCTCAAGCCCGTGCACCGCCGCGTGCTCTACGCGATGTACGACGGCGGCTACCGCCCGGACCGCTCCTTCAACAAGTCCGCCCGCGTGGTGGGCGACGTGATGGGCAACTACCACCCGCACGGCGACACCGCGATCTACGACGCCCTCGTGCGCCTCATCCAGGACTGGGTGCAGCGCTACCCGCTGGCGCTCGGCCAGGGCAACTTCGGCTCCCCGGGCAACGACGGCGCGGCCGCCCAGCGCTACACCGAGACCAAGATGGCCCCCCTGGCCATGGAGATGGTCCGGGACATCGACGAGGACACCGTCGACATGCAGGACAACTACGACGGCAAGCAGCAGGAGCCCGTCGTCCTGCCCTCCCGGTACCCGAACCTGCTGGTCAACGGCTCCTCGGGCATCGCCGTCGGCATGGCCACGAACATCCCGCCGCACAACATGCGCGAGGTGGCCGCCGGCGTGCAGTGGTACCTCGAGCACCCCGAGGCCACCCGCGAGGAGCTGCTCGAGGCGCTCCTGGCCCGCGTGCACGGCCCCGACTTCCCCACGGGCGCCCAGATCCTGGGCCGCAAGGGCATCGAGGAGGTCTACCGGACCGGCCGCGGCCCCATCACCATGCGCGCCGTGGTCAACGTGGAGGAGATCCAGGGCCGCACGTGCCTGGTGGTCACCGAGCTGCCGTACATGACCAACCCGGACAACCTCGCCGCGAAGATCGCGGAGATGGTGCGCGACGGCAAGATCAACGGCATCGCGGACATGCGCGACGAGACCTCCGGCCGCACCGGCCAGCGCCTCGTGATCGTGCTCAAGCGCGACGCCGTGGCCAAGGTGGTGCTGAACAACCTCTACAAGCACACCGAGCTGCAGTCGAACTTCTCGGCGAACATGCTCGCGCTCGTGGACGGCGTGCCGCGCACCCTGTCCCTCGACGGGTTCGTGCACCACTGGGTGAAGCACCAGATCGACGTGATCGTGCGCCGCACCGTCTTCCGCAAGCGCAAGGCGGAGGAGCGCGCGCACATCCTGCGCGGCCTGCTCAAGGCCCTGGACATGCTGGACGAGGTCATCGCGACCATCCGCCGCTCGGCCTCCGCCGACGTGGCCCGCGAGGCCCTCAAGGAGCTCCTGGACATCGACGACGTCCAGGCCCAGGCCATCCTGCAGATGCAGCTGCGCCAGCTCGCCGCCCTGGAGTCGCAGAAGATCCAGGACGAGTACGACGAGCTGATGGCCCGCATCGCCGAGTACGACCGCATCCTCGAGTCCCCGCAGCGCCAGCGCGAGGTCATCTCCGAGGAGCTCGGCGAGATCGTGGCCAAGCACGGCGACGACCGCCGCACCGAGATCATGGCCGGCTACGACGGGGACATGTCCATGGAGGACCTGATCCCCGAGGAGGAGATGGTCGTCTCCATCACCCGCGGCGGCTACGTCAAGCGCACCCGGATCGACCAGTACCGCTCCCAGGGCCGCGGCGGCAAGGGCGTGCGCGGGGCCACCCTGCGCGGGGACGACATCGTGGAGCACTTCCTCACGGTCTCCACGCACCACTGGCTGCTGTTCTTCACGAACTTCGGCCGCGTGTACCGCATCAAGACGTACGAGCTGCTCGAGGCCGGACGCGACGCGAAGGGCCAGCACGTGGCCAACCTGCTCGCGTTCCAGCCGGACGAGCGGATCGCGCAGATCCAGCCGCTCACCGGCTACGACCGCGCCCCGTACCTCGTGCTCGCCACCCGCAACGGCCTCGTGAAGAAGACCCCGCTGCTGGACTACGACACGAACCGCACCGCCGGCCTGATCGCCATCAAGCTGCGCGAGGGGGACGAGCTGGTCTCGGCCCGCGTGGTCTCGCCCGACGACGACCTCATCCTGATCTCGCACAAGGGCCAGTCCCTGCGGTTCACCGCCACGGACGAGGCGCTGCGTCCCATGGGCCGTGCGACCTCGGGCGTGACCGGCATGAAGTTCCGCGACGACGACGCCCTGCTGACGATGGACGTGGTGGAGGAGGACGGCTACGTCTTCACCGTCACGGACGGCGGCTTCGCCAAGCGCACCCACGTGGACGAGTACCGCCTGCAGAACCGCGGTGGCCTCGGCATCAAGGTCGCCAAACTCGTGGACGACCGCGGTGAGCTCGCCGGCGGTCTCGTGGTGCGCGAGGACCAGGAGGTCCTCGTGGTGATGGCCTCCGGCAAGGTGGTGCGCTCCGCCGTCGCCGGCGTGCCGGCCAAGGGGCGCGACACGATGGGCGTGATCTTCGCCAAGCCGGACAAGCGGGACCGGATCGTCGCCGTCACCCTGAACAACGAGCAGGAGATGGAGGCGAAGGCGGACGCCGAGGCCGCCGAGGACCCGGTCTCCGAGGGCAGCGCCGCCGCCGCCGGCGTGCTGCCCGAGGGCGAGCCCGAGGCGCTGGTGGGGGCCGAGGCCACCGCCGGGGCCGCCGCGGACACGGATGTACTCTTGGACGCAGACATCGACCCGACCGACCCCGCAGCAGCGCCGGAGGGCCTCTTCGAGGAGGACGCCGACGGTGAGGGTGCAGACGGAGGAGAGCAGTGAGCACGTCCGCGTCGTCACGCCCCGGCAAGGCAGCGGGAGCGGGCAGGACCGCTGAGCGGTCCGGCCGCCCGGTGCGCAAGGCCAGCGGCTCCTCGCAGGAGAACCTGGTCCGCGCCGTCCCCAAGGCCAAGGTGCGCCGC
This sequence comes from Micrococcus sp. HG099, assembly GCF_024723355.1. NCBI lineage: Bacteria > Bacillati > Actinomycetota > Actinomycetes > Micrococcales > Micrococcaceae > Micrococcus > Micrococcus sp. HG099. The sequence continues at coordinate 5,963 of NZ_JANQCJ010000039.1, forward strand.
GCCCGCCTGATGCTCAACCGCGTGGACCCCTGGTCCGTGCTGAAGCTGGCGTTCCTGCTGTCCGTGGCGCTGGGCATCCTCACCGTGGTGGCCGCCGTCGCCCTGTACTCGCTGTCCGACGCCCTCGGCCTGTTCCAGCGGATCAACGACGCGCTCGGCACCGTCCTGGGCGCCGAGTCCGGCCGGTACACCGTGCAGTCCCTGGCCCCGCTGAGCACCGTGGTCTCCCTGGCCACCGTGCTGGCGGTGCTCAACGTGATCCTGCTGACCGCCCTGGCCACCGTGGCCGCACTGCTCTACAACGTGTGCGCTGCCCTCGTGGGCGGCGTGGGCGTCACCCTGACCGACGACTGAGCCGGCGGGGCCGGACGACGCCGGGAACGTCGTCGGCCCGGCCCCGAGCACCCCGTCTCGACGACGCCCCGCGCGGATTTGCGCGGGGCGTCGGCGTTCCGGTACAGTCATCTCCTGTTGTGAACGGATTCGTCCGCGAATGACGGTGAGGGCGTATAGCTCAGGCGGTTAGAGCGCTTCGCTGATAACGAAGAGGTCCCAAGTTCAAGTCTTGGTACGCCCACTCCCACCCACAGAGCCCCGGTCCGCTGGGGCTCCGTTCGTCTCCGGAGGTCCCCTCATGGGTCGACTGGCACGCGTGGCCCTCGTGGCCGGCGCCGCCGCCGCGGCCTACGGGGCGCGCCTCTGGCAGCAGAACCGGGAGGGCAAGGACATCTGGGCCACGGCCACGGATGACCTGCCGGAGGACGCCGAGGGCGTCGAGCCGGCACCGGAGGACTGACCGGTCCTCACGGGGGCATGGCGCAATTGGTAGCGCACCTGCTTTGCAAGCAGGGGGTTAGGGGTTCGAGTCCCCTTGCCTCCACCCAAAGTGTCTTACGGGAACACGCGACATCGGAAGATGTTGGGTGTTCCCGTTTGACGTTCTTGCTTGCGGTGGCTGTGGCGGCGGCCTTGGTGACGATGGTGGCGAAAGGCTCAGCGAGGCGAGGGCGTAACTGCTCGTCTTCGGTGATCTCCAATCGCGTGTAGAACGTCTGGTTCGCGAGCCTGCGGTTCCCGTCGTCGGAGTACGTATAGGCGTGGTGCGCGTCGGTGAGGAGTCGCAGCGAGTCGTGGAGGAACGCCCGCGCCACGGCATGGTGTTCGTCGTACTCTGCGAGACGCCGGTTGACGTCTGCAAGGCCCGCGCGGATGCGGTCTTGATGCCACTTCAACGTCGGCAGGTCGATAGCGTCGGCGAAGTGTGCGGCCAGCAGTTTGTCGCTCTCGGTTTCGAGCTTGGCTCGGTTGGCGGTGAGGTCGGCGAACTCCTGATCGCGTCCGGCGCTCTGCCCATCGAACGCGGCATCGACTTCGGCAGCGAGGTGCCGGTAGTCATCCTCGCTGATCGTGATGTCCCCGTAGGAGTTTTCGACCAGCCGTTCCGCGACGGCGACGGGCACCGCCCGCCTCGTGCAGGTGGTTCTCTTGGTGGCGCGGCCGGAGCATATGAAGTAGGCGTAGGTCGTGCCACGCGGATTCGTTGCGAAGTCGAGCAGCATCCGCGACCCGCAACTCCCGCAGTGCAGCAAGCCTTTGAGGTGGTGCGCGTGTGTGACGTGCCGCGTCATCTTCGCGTTGCGCGACTTCAGCAGTGATTGCACCTGGTCGAACAGATCGGGCTCGATGAGCTGTTCATGGGCCCCGGGATGCAGGGCTCCCTTGTAGCGGATCACTCATGCGTAGTACGGGTTGGTGAGCAGCTTGTAGAGCGTGTTCTTCCCAAGCGGCTTCGACTGAATCGACCCGGGTTTGATGCCGCTGCTGTTTGAGTCCGAGAGGATGGACAGCATGCCGAAGAAGATCGATGCCCAGCTGCGCGCGAGGTGCGTGCGGCTCGTGCGCGAGCACGCCCAGGAGTACCCCACCTTGACCGCGGCGACGACTGCGGTGGCCCGTCAGGAGGGCGTCTCGCGGGAGTCCGTGCGGCGCTGGCTGGCGCAGGCCGAGGTCGACGACGGGACCCGCCCCGGCGTCACCAGTGAAGAGTCGGCCGAGATCAAGCGCCTGAAGTCCGAGGTCAAGCGACTGAGGGAGGACAATGAGATCCTGCGTCGGGCCTCGATTTTCTTCGCGGGGGAGCTCGACCCCCGCAACCGCTGATCCTCGCCTTCATCGACGAGATGCGCGCCGAAGGCTATGCAGTCGAGCCGATCCTTGCCGTCCTGCCCCGGCAGGGCCTTGTGATCGCTGCATGGACCTACCGAGCCTGGAAGAGGCCGGCGCGGATCGCGGCCCGCACCGTCACAGATGCTCTGGTCGAGGACAAGATCAGGGACCTCGCCTGGACCGTCAACCCCGTCACCGGGCTGGTCCAGATGACACCAGAAGGCCTCTACGGACGGCGTAAGTGGGTTGCTCTGCTCCGCCGCCAGGCCGGTATCGCGGGCGCCTCCCGCGGGGCGGTGGTCCGCGCGATGCGCACCCTCGGTCTCAAGGGCATCCGCCGGGTCAAGAAGCTGCGCACCACCATCCCGAATCCGGACGGGAAACGCGCCGGTGACCTGCTCAATCGCGACTTCACGGCGCCCGCCCCGAACGGAGTCTGGGTCACAGATTTCACCTACGTCCGCACCTGGGCGGGGTTCGTCTACGTCGCGTTCGTCCTGGACGTGTTCGCCCGGCGGATCGTGGGCTGGCACGCGTCCTCGAGCATGCGCACCGACCTCATCATGACGCCGCTACGGATCGCGCTCTGGCAGCGCGACCGCGACGGAAACCCAGTCTCACCAGGGGATTTAATCCATCACAGCGATGCGGGACCGCAGTACACCTCGATCCGGTAAACCGAGCACCTCGACCTTGAGGGCATCGCCCCCTCGATCGGGACCGTCGGCGACGCCTACGACAACGCCCTCATGGAGACGGTCAACGGCCTGTTCAAGACCAAGTGCATCCGCACCACGGTCTTCCACGCCGGACCCTTCCGGACGCTCGCGGACGTGGAGTTCGCCACCGCCGGCTGGGTCGACTGGTACAACAATCGACGCCTCCACGGCTCTCTGGGGCTGATCACCCCGGTAGAGTTCGAGTCGCTCCACTGCGAGGCACTCACCCGAGAGCCCGCACCCACAAAGTATCGGCAGAGAACCTCGGCCGATTCAGTCGTTGTGCGCTGCCTGCGGTCTGCGTGTTCCTCGTGGCGTGTCAGTGGCCCCGGATACGATGGGAGGGTGTTGATGGCGGACCTGTTGAGTGTTGCCGAGAGCGAGCGTGTCGCCGCCCTCGGTGGACTTGATGCGCGCACGCAGAGCGAGCTCGGGCAGTTCTTCACGCCCGCCGCCGCAGCCCAGCTGATTGCCTCAATCCCGCGCCTGCCCGAGAGCGGGATGTTGCGTGTGCTCGATCCTGGCGCAGGCTCAGGCATGCTCGCCGCAGCGCTCGTCAGCCGTGCCCTCGCGGAACGGTCAGAGCTGTCGATTGAGATCGTTGCGGTAGAGCGCGACCCTCTCGTCTTGCCGAGCCTCAGGGCAACGCTTATGGCATGTGAGCAGGCTGGTAGGGGCAGAGTCCACGCCGAGGCAATCGAAGCGGACTTCATTCTCGACTCCGTCGGCTTGGATGCTTCGCTTAACCTCGACGGCCAGTTCGATCTCGTGATCGAGAACCCTCCGTACGGGAAACTCGCGGTATCGAGCGCGCATCGGACGGCCATGCGTGCCGCCGGGGTCGATGCGCCGAACCTGTACGCAGCGTTTCTCTCATTGTCCGTGGCGGCGCTTCGGGAAGGGGGGCAGGTGGTGGCGATCACGCCCCGCTCGTTCTTCAACGGCCCGTACTTCGGCGCGTTTCGTGCTCACTTGCTCGACTCAATCGCGCTCGATCGAGTGCACGTCTTCGATTCCCGCTGCACGGTGTTCGCCGACACTGGTGTCCTTCAAGAGAACGTGATCTTCGCTGGAACGCGCGGCGCCTCCCCGGGTGTCGTCGAGCTTTCCGTCAGCCGTGACCACACAGATGATGTCTCAACCCGTGCCGTAGGGTACCAGGAAGTCGTGTTTCCCAACGACCCCAACCGATTCATCCGCCTTGCGACCGACGCCGAGGACACGGCTGTCGCCGAGGTTGTGCTTTCTCAGCCATATTCTCTGACCGATCTCGGTGTGCAGGTCTCAACTGGTCGCGTGGTCGACTTCCGGTCGCGTCATGCGCTCAGTGCTGTAGAGCAGCCCGGCGCTGCGCCGCTGATCTATCCAGGCAACCTTCGAGACGGCGGTGTGATCTGGCCGCGAGAAATCCGCAAGCCGCAGTGGTTCCAGCCGACTGACGACAAGGATCGTGGGATGCTCCTGCCGGAGGGCTGGTACGCGGTCGTCAAGCGGTTCAGCGCGAAGGAAGAACGCCGACGAATCGTTGCTTCGGTCTGGTCACCGTTGGATAACCCCGGTGAGGTGGCGTTCGAGAACCACCTCAACGTCTTCCACATCGGCGGGCACGGCATGGACGAGCAGCTTGCCAAAGGCATCGTTGTGTGGCTCAACTCGTCGGTCATCGACAAGTTCTTCCGCACATTTTCCGGTCACACTCAGGTCAACGCCACCGACCTCCGAACCCTCCGGTTCCCCAACGCCGACACACTGCGCAACCTCGGACGCAACTCCGTCGCGTCCCAGCTAGAGGTTGACTCCCTGGTCAAGGAGCTGATCGCCGCATGAGCGAGCTGAACGACGCTGCGCATGAGCGCGTGGAGGATGCTCGAATCGTTCTCGAAACGCTCGGCATGGATGCCGAGCGCAGCAACGAGCGATCAGCGCTTGTGCTGCTGGCACTCCTGAAACTCACCCCCTCCGAGCCCTGGACCGAAGTCGCCAACCCGATGCTCGGCACGCGCGCGATCATGGATTTCATCCGCGACGAGTACGGCAAGGACTACGCGCCGAACACCCGCGAGACGGTTCGTCGATTCACACTGCATCAGTTTGTGGAAGCGCAGCTCGTCGTACAGAATCCCGACCAGCCGCAGCGCCCCGTCAACTCCCCAAAGTGGAACTACCAAGTCACGGCTGAAGCATTGAACGTGCTACGCGCCTACGACACCGACGAATGGCCGTCCGCTGTCGATCAGTACCTCGCTGAGCTCCCGGGACTCAAGGCCCGGTACGCGGCGGCGCGCGAGATGGACCGCATCCCGCTCACCCTCCCCGATGGGTCAGTCTTCACTCTGACGCCGGGCGGCCAGAACGTCCTACTGAAGGCAATGGTCGAAGACTTCTGCCCGCGCTTCACCCCAGGTGGACAGGTCCTCTACATCGGCGACGCAGGCGACAAGTGGGCACTGTTCGAACGCGACTCCCTCGCCTCGCTCAACGTAGAGGTCGACGAGCACGGAAAGATGCCCGACCTCGTCATTTACCTACCGGACCGCAACTGGCTCGTCCTCCTCGAAGCAGCCAGCTCTCACGGCCCAGTCGACTCCAAGCGGCAAGCCGAACTTGCTGACCTCTTCGCAGACTCAACGGCAGGTCTCGTCTACGTCTCCTGCTTCCCCGGCCGAGCCGAGTTCCGCAAGTACGTCGACAAGATCGCCTGGGAGTCCGAAGTCTGGTGCGCCGACCACCCTACCCACATGATCCACTACAACGGGGAGCGCTTCCTCGGACCGTACGCCTGACATGTCGGTTGCAGGTTCACCAATGCCTATCAGTTTCCCAGGCTGGGGATGAGATGTTCCTGCACTCCCCCTGCCCACAACGACTAGAGAACCTGTCACAAGGGCATCCCCTTTACGGACTCGATCTGCGAACGCTGAGTGACGAGCGGCTTGCGGACGCGGCCACGCGCGCGATCATCCCAGATTGGGCGAGCGTGTGGCACCACCTTGACCACCAGAACACCGCACATAGTGAGATAGCGAATCTGGCGAGTTCGATCTTGCGGCGAATCACCCGAGTCATCGTGTGGAGCACCCGGCTTGCGCGGCTAACTGAGGACAGCGACTTGTCGCTTGAGCGATTGGACGAACTCCTCGAAGCAACGACGCTGACCTACATCCAGATGGTCGGTGCGTTCGATGCCATTGCGATCATCAACGGGCTTCTCAGCGGCCAGACCAGCTATCCGGCAATGGCGTGGCAGCGCAGGCACTTCCGTAATTCAGTCCGTCTCATCGCACCCCGCGCCGCGGAGCTCATGGACGACGGGACACCTGGCGATCTCTACTTCCAGGCAATTCGGGCTTTCCGGAATACCATCCATAGGCGCATGCCAGACGTCGGTACTTCCGCACCCCACCAAGGAGACCCAGCTCACACCAAGGCGATCTTGACGCTCGAGTCGAATGGGCACCGAGAGATCATCGACACATTCACCGCTGCTGGCTGGACGAAGTTTGTTGGCATTGACCTTGCAGGACCGGACTGGCTCTTCCTTCGACCTGAAACAGCTGTGAATCTCTTGAAAGCCGAGGGCATTCCTCTCCTCAATGAGCTTCTCGCTGCGACGCCGGCGGACCGCCTCGGCCCCGTACGATTCGCGTTGGATGACGACGCGACGCTGTACCCGCGGCAGATGCAAGACTACGCGCTTGAGTATCTTCATCTCAGACACCTCGTCCCGAAGCCCCGTTAGTTGGACCGCGTCTTCGCCCAAACCGTGCCGCGGTGAGTGCCGAAGCGGCGCGCCAGCGCGGCGACGCTGACACCGTTCGCGCGGGCTGTTCGCATAGCGTCCACTTCCGCATCCGTGAGCCGTGTTCGAGGTCGTCTCCTTGGCTCTGCCGCCGCGCCGATCAGCGGGTCGTCCGGCTCTCCGGGAGGTTCGGAATCTTCTCGGTTGTCTTGATTCCACGCGGAAGCAAGCCTTTCAACCCGCTGTCGCCTGTTCCCGTAGTGGTCGACGGAGTCCACCACGGGGAAGGCCCCGTCGGGCCCGAGGGATCGGGCGCCGGCGGGGCCTTCTGCATGCTTCAGGGCGGACAGGTGCCAGGATGGTCCGGTGAACACCACCGACACCCCCACCACCGACCAGCCCGTCTCTGGGCAGGGCACCCCGGCCTTCGCCCGGGTGCCCGCGAGCCACTACGACCTGTTCGTGGGCGTCTTCGTCGCCCTCCTGATCCTCTCCGGCGTCACCGCGGCCAAGCTCTTCTACGGCCCCACCGTCCCCGTCCTCTCGGACATGTTCTACGGCGGCGGGCCCCTCATCTTCGACGGCGGCGCCTTCCTCTTCCCGTTCGCCTACATCATCGGCGACATCCTCGCCGAGGTGTACGGCTGGCGCCGGGCCCGCCGGGCCATCCTCCTGGGCTTCGCGATGCTCGTGCTCGCCGCCCTCACCTACACGGTGGTCTCCTGGACCACTCCCGTGGAGGGCTTCGAGGTGTGGGATCAGGCCCTCGCGCCCATGCTGCGGATCACCGTGGCCGGGTTCGTGGCGTTCCTGGCCGGCTCGCTGATCAACGCGACCATCGTGGTCCGCCTCAAGGAGCGCATGCGGGAGCGCCACGTGGCGTTCCGCCTGATCCTCTCCACCATCGTGGGTCAGTTCTTCGACACCCTGATCTTCTGCACCATCGCGTTCGCCGGCACCATCACGCTGCTCGAGCTGGCGAACTACACGTTCACCGGGTTCCTCTACAAGACGCTCGTGGAGATCCTCATCGTGCCGATCACCCTGCTGGTGATCCGCCGGGTCAAGGCGAGCGAGCCCACCTACCGGCCGGCGTCGTCGCCCGCGCGGGCCGCCGCGGACGCCGCCTGAGCGAACGCCGCGAACACGCCCGCCGGGTCCGCGTCCACGACCCGGCGGGCGTTGGGCCGCCGCCCCCAGATATGCCGGTCGTCGTGCACCGTGGTGCCGCGCAGCAGGTCCGAGTCCGCCTCCACGTCGACGACCGTCGCCTGCGTCCGGATCTGAGCCGTCCCCAGGGCCACCTGGGCGGCAAAGAGGTCGTGCAGGTGGGCCACGTAGCCCTGGTCGTAGTCGTGGTGGAACTCGAAGTAGAACCGCAGCGCGTCGGCCAGCACGTCCAGCACCGGGCTGCCGGTGTCCGCCTGCGGGCCCGACCGGCGGGCCCGGTCCGCGGCCCAGCCGGCCGGCGCGTGCCCGGCGCCCGTGAGCAGCGCGTCCAGCAGGGCGGGCGTGTACTCGATCCGCTCCGTGGTCTCCAGCGGGCACAGCAGCGGCAGCCGGTCCTCGGGCAGGCCCTCGAACGCCGCGAAGACCTCCTTCGCGGCGTCCGGGTCGCACCACGTGTTCCACTCCGCGGTCGGCGTGGTGTTGCCCGGGTGGTAGAAGGCGCCGCCCATGATCACGACGCCGGCCGCGAGCTCGGGCAGCGCCGGCTCGGCGCGCAGCGCGAGGGCCAGGTTGGTCAGGGGAGCGGTGCAGAGGATCGTGGTCCGGCCCGGATGGGCGCGCAGCTCCTCGACCCAGACGTCCACGGCGGAGCGCGCCGAGAGCCGCTCGGGCCGGTGCGCCAGGCGGGCGTAGCCCAGGCCGCCGTCCCCGTGGGTCTCCGGGGTGGTCTCGGGCGGACGTCGCAGGGGCGCCTCGGCGCCCACGGCCACCTCCACGTCCGTGCGGCCCATCAGATCCAGCAGGGCCGCCGTGTTGAGCGCGCACTCCCGGGCGGTGGCGTTGCCGCCCGTCGTCGTCACGGCCGCGAGCTCCGCCCCCGCGCCGACCAGCTGCAGCAGCGCGCAGGCGTCGTCGATGCCGGTGTCCATGTCCGCGAGGATGCGTGCGCCCATCCGCCGCACTCTAGCCCGCTCTGCTCCGCCCCGGTTTCGCCCTCGCCCTGCCCCCGGCCCCCACCCCGGTCCTGACCGACGCACAGCGACATCACCGCCGTTCTGCCCGGCGGAGTTGTCGCCCCGCGTCGGTCGGCCGGGGGCTGAGGCCCGGCGCGACTCCCGCTACCGTCACAACCATGAGCGACGAGATCTTCGAGCACGAGACCACCGAGACCATGACCCGCGAGCAGGCCGCCGCCCGCCTGCGCGAGCTGGCCGACCAGCTCTCCCGCCAGAATGAGGTGCGCATCGAGCACGCCGGCCGCGACGTCGTCGTGACCGTCCCGGACCAGGTGGAGCTCGAGGTCGAGCTCGAGATCGAGGAGGGCGGCGAGTCCGAGCTGGAGATCAGCCTCTCCTGGTGATCCCCGCCCCGCCCGGACACGACGACGCCGGGGGCGCCTCCTGATCGGAGGACGCCCCCGGCGTCGCGGTCTCTGCGGGACGTCCGGCGTCCCACCGGGCGCGGACGGGACCGGTGGGGTCCCGCCCGCGCGTCCGCGTCAGCGGTCGGTGCCGAGCACCTTCGCGTTGGCCTCGGCCACCGGGTCCTGGGCGGGCACGGCGGTGGTGACCGGGGCGGCGGTGTCCACGCGGACGCCCTCGCCGGCGGCGGCGGAGCCGGACTCGGCCACGACCTTCTGCTGCTGGGCGTACGGGTTGTTCGCCTCCACCACGGGGATGTTCGCGGTGATCGGGCCCGGAACCGGAGCGGTCCACGGATCCTGGACGGGCTTGGTCAGGCGCCACAGGGCGTAGCCGGCGCCGGCGGCGGCCAGGGCCATGCCGCCGAGGATCCAGCCGCGGCCGCCGGAGCGGGCCTTGCGGCCTGCGGCCCGGTTGAGGTCCTTCTCGGCGGAGCCGGCGTACTGCTCGGCGCCCTTGCGCAGCTTGCGCACGATCGCCTTGTCCCCGGTCAGCGCGATGAGGGCCTGCTCGACGGCGTCCGGCACCTGCACGTCGTGGGCCGTCTTGCGGGCGTGGGCGGCGCCGTCGGCGAGGCGGGCGGCGGCCAGGGGCACGACCTCCTCCTTGCGACGCTGCGCGTAGTCGCCGGCATCGGACAGGCGGGCCTGCACCTGCGGGGCCAGCTTCTCGCCCTGCTCCTGCAGCGCGTTCACGGCGGCGGCCAGGGCGCCGGCGAGGGTCAGCCCGCCCGCGGCGGCGGCGCTGCCGGCCTGGCCGGCGCGGTCGGCCAGGAATGAGCCGGCCTGACGGGCGTCCTTGCGGGCGCCGCGGGCGGCCTTCGTCACGTCCTTGCGCGCACCGCGACCGGCACGGCGGACCTGCTTGGCCTTCTTCGCGCCGCGCTTGCGGCCCTTCTCGGCGGCCTTCTCGGCGTCCTTGCGGGCGTCCGCGAACTGCTTCTGGGCCTCGTGGCCGGCCTCCTGGGCCTGCTCCTGCAGGCGGTGCAGGACGTCCTGCAGCACGCCGGCGCCGGTGGCCACGGCCGGGGCGAGCTTCGCGTAGCGGTCCGCCACGGCGTCGCCGGCGCGCTTGGCCTGCTTCTCGACGCGCGGGCCGTACTCCTGCTTCGCGTCGTGCGCGGCGCGGCGGCCCTCCTCGGCGGCCACGGAGGCGCCCACGCCGGTGAAGGCGGCGCCGTACTCGCCCCAGGTGCGCGCGGCCTCGAGCTTGGGCGCGGCCCAGTGGCGCAGGTTCTCGGTCTGGCGGGTCACGAAGGTGTCCGCTCCGCCGTCGTGCTGGATCTCGTCGTTCAGGGTCGTGCGGGCCATGGTGTTGTGCCTCCCGTGTCGTCGGATGATGCGTGAGCGCACCGGCCTCCCGAACCGGGTGCCGGAGCGCTCCGGTCCTTGAGGCCCAGCCTAGTGGGCCGCCCCGCCGCTGGCACGGTCCCCGGGACGCCGCGCCGCACGTACGCCGTGCGCGGAAGCCGCCGCCGCGGACGGCGGGCCCGCGCCAACGCCCGGCCCCGGATGGAACAATGGCGCGCATGGCAAACGCAACGCACATCGCGACCATCAAGACGAACCAGGGCGACATCGTCGTCGAGCTGTTCGGCAACCACGCCCCGAAGACCGTGAAGAACTTCGTGGGCCTCGCCACCGGCGAGCAGGAGTGGACCCACCCGCAGACCGGTGAGAAGAACAACGGCGCCCCGCTGTACTCCGGCACCGTGTTCCACCGCATCATCAAGGACTTCATGATCCAGGGCGGCGACCCGCTGGGCATGGGCGTCGGCGGCCCCGGCTACCAGTTCGGCGACGAGATCCACCCCGAGCTGCAGTTCGACCGCCCGTACCTGCTGGCCATGGCGAACGCCGGCCCCGGCACCAACGGCTCGCAGTTCTTCATCACCTCCGTGCCCACCGGCTGGCTCAACGGCAAGCACACCATCTTCGGCGAGGTGAAGGACGCGGAGTCCCAGCAGGTCGTGGACCGCCTCAACGCCGTCGCCACCGACCCGCGCGACCGCCCGCTCGAGGACGTCGTCATCGAGTCCGTCGAGATCGCCGAGGCCTGAGCGGCCCCGCTCGGTGAGCTCCACCCCGTCTGACCCGCACGGCCCGGACACCGCGCACGGCACACCCCCGGTGTGCCCGCGGCATCCGGGCCGTGCGGCGTATGTGCACTGCTCCTCGTGCCGGCGCCCGGCGTGCCTCGACTGCCAGCGCCCCGGCCCGGCGGCCGGCCCCCTCTGCGTGGACTGCGCGGCCCAGGGCGGCGC
>NZ_JANQCJ010000003.1:0-49626 GCF_024723355.1 Micrococcus sp. HG099
CTTCGAGCCCGCCCCGGCCGGCGTCGGCACCGGCCGCGCCTGAGCGCGGCACCCCCGGCACCCCGGACCCGGACGGGCGGGCCGGCGTCGTCACGACGTCGGCCCGCCCGTCCGCGCGAGGGGGGCTCAGTCGTCCTCGCGCCAGCGCGCGGCCAGCTCGCTGCGCGAGCGCACCCCGAGCTTCCGGTAGATGCGCGTGAGGTGGTACTGCACGGTCTTCTCCGCGAGGAACAGGGACCGGGCCACCTCCTTGTTCGTCGCGCCGCCGGCCACGAGCCCGGCCACGGCCTGCTCCTGGGCGGTCAGCTCCTCGTCCCGGGACCCGGTCCCGGCGGGGGCCACGTCCACCACGACGTCGCCCATCGGCTCCATGCCGGTGGCCTTCAGCTCCCGGTCGCACCGGTCCACGTAGGTGACGGCGCCGAGGGACACGTACAGCTCCCGGGCGGCCTGCAGCACGGTGAAGGCGAGCCGGCGCTTGCCCGCGCGGCGCATGGACTGCCCGAACGCGAAGTTGATCCGGGCGCGCAGGTAGGGCCGGTGCAGGCCCTGCAGCCGCTCCAGGGCGGTCTCGAAGCGCTCGCGGGCCCCGTCCACGTCCCCCCTGCGCGGCAAGCAGGCGGCCCCACGCCCAGTCCAGGCGGGCCTCGTCCGTGGCCACGGCGCGCTCCCGGGGCACGCCGGCCATCCCCTCGAGGAACTCCTGCGCCTGGTCGAGCCGGTTCGTCATGACCAGGGCGTTGACGTACGTGTCCTGCCACGGCCAGAAGGAGACGTGCTCGGCCGTCCAGGGGTCGATCTCGGTGAGCGGCTCGAGCGCCTCGAGGGCGCTCGCGTAGTCCCCCCGGGACTCGTGGAAGCGGGCGCGGGCGAGCTGCGCGGGCACCTGCATCACGCGGTAGGAGCTGCGGTGGGCGCCCGCGAGCGCGAGGTAGTGCCGGGCCCGGTCCAGGTCCCCGCGCAGGGACCACAACTCGGCGGCGGTCCAATACAGCAGCGGCCCGATCAGCGGCATCCCGGCCGAGTGCATGCGGGACTCGGCGCGGATCACGGTGGTCGCGGCGGCGTCCCACTCCCCCAGCACCAGCTGGGTGCGGGCGAGCCACGCCTCGGCCCATAGGGCGATGCGCAGGGACCCGCCGCGCGAGCCCAGGGGCGCCGCGGCCTCGAAGTTGACCAGGGCGTGCTCGACGTCGTCGAGGCGCAGGGCCAGCCAAGCCGATCCCATCAGCACGCGCTGCTTCTGCGGGCCCTCCTCGGCGCGCAGGAGGGCGCGGGCGTAGGACTCCTCGGCCTCCCGCCAGCGGCCCTGCGCGTAGAGCCCGAGGCCGCGGATGGCCGCCGCCTCGATCCGCGCGGGGGCGTCCCGCTCGGCCAGGTGCACCGCCGTGTCCGCCCACTGCACGAGGGCGGGGCCGTCCCATTCGGCGAGGCCGTGCAGCACGAGCCGCTGGGCCACGGTGGCGGTGCCGGCGGGGTCCTCGTCCGGGTCGCTGGCCTCCCACGCCGCGTCCAGCTGCATGGCGGCGCTCTGCTGCAGGCCGGCCGCCGTCGAGAGGTAGCCGAGCACGGAGGAGCGCAGCGCTGAGGGCGGCATGGCGTCCACGGCCGCCCGCCACGCCTGGGCGTGGGCGATGCTGCCGGCGCCCACGAGGGCGTCGACGGCGCGCAGCAGCCGGTCCGCCCGCTGCGCCGGGTGACGGGAGAGGCGGGAGGCCGAGAACAGCGCGGTGGCCACCTCGTTCCACGCCCCGAGGCCGGCCTGGCGGTCGGCGAAGGCCTCCATCTCGGCGGCGAGGTCCTCGTCCACCCCGATGGTGGCGGCCACCCGGTGCGCCAGCTGCGTGGCCTCGTCCGTGACGGCCTCGGCGGCCCGGCGGTGCAGCGCCTGCCGGCGGCTGGGCGGGATGAGGTCGTACACGGCGGTGCTCGCGCCCGGGTCCACGAAGCCCACGGTGGCCGGGGCGTCGGCGGCGCTGAGCCGCACGAGGCGCAGCCGGTGCCCCTCGTCCAGGGCGCCGAGGATGTGCGCGTCGGAGACGCCCTCGGCCTCGTCCCCGCCGAGCACCCGGCGGATGGTGTCCAGGCCGGCGGTCGGGCCCAGCACGGCCACGGCGTGCACGACGTCGGCCATCGCCTCCGAGCCCTCCCGCAGGCGCGCCTCCACGAGGGCGCGCATCCGCGCCGACGCCGGCAGCGAGGGGAACCAGTCCTCCCAGGTCTGCTCGGGCAGCTCGTCGAGCAGCTCGACGATGGGCAGCGGCAGGCCGCGGGTGTGCTCGACGACGCGCTGGGCCGCCGTCGCGGTGAGCTCGAGGTGCCGGCGCTGGCGCGCGAGCTCCTGCACCTGCCCGCCGTCGAGGGGGTCCAGGGTGAACCGCAGGACGCGGTGCCCGGCCAGCAGGCCGGTGGGCAGCGCGTGGGCGCGGGCCGGGTCCAGGGCGAGCACGAAGAGCACGCGCCGGTCCCGCAGTCGGCGCATCACGAACACGAGGATGCGCAGGGTGGCCTCGTCCAGGTCGTGCACGTCGTCCACCGCCACCACCACGGGGCCGGCGGTCTGGTGCGAGTCCAGGTGGACCATGAACGTGGCGGCGTGGTGCGCCGCCTGCGTGGGGGTCAGCGCCTCGAAGCCGGGGACGGCGGGCTCGGCCGCGGGGTCGTAGGCCTTCTGCGAGCGGATCGGGGCCGTCTGCATGAGCTGGGAGTAGCCGGCCAGCGGCAGCTGGCTCTCCCACGCGTCCCCCACCGCGCTGAAGAAGCGGGTCTCGGGGCGGGCGGCCGCGCAGCGGCGCAGGAACGTCTCGAGCACGGCCGTCTTGCCCGCGCCGGCGGGCCCCGAGAGGACCACGGTGCGCACGTGCCCCTCCGCCACGTGCTCGAAGGTCCGCTGCAGCTGCCGCAGCACCTCCTCGCGGCCGACGAGGTGGCGGTCCGGCGTCGGGGCGGTGTCCGGGCGGGCGGGGAGCATGGGCGGATCCTCTCATGCGGCGGATCCCCGCCGCCGTGCGGCGGCGGGGATCCGGTCGGCTCTGCCGGGGGCGGGGCGCTCAGCCCAGGTCGCCGCCGGCCACGGGCGTGATGCTGCCCGTCAGGTACGAGGCCTCCGGGGAGGCCAGGAACACGATGGGCGCGGCCTGCTCGTCGAGCGTGCCGTAGCGCTTGAGGAACGAGGAGTCCACGGTCTGGTCCACGATCGTCTGGTACCAGGCCTTCTCCTGCTCCGTCTCCGCGCCGGGCCCGCGCTGCACGCGCCGCGGCGGCGCCTCGGTGCCGCCCGGGGCGGTGGCCACCACGCGCACGCCGCGCCCGGCCACCTCCATGGCCAGCGACTGGGTCAGGGCGTTCACCCCGCCCTTGGCCGCCGCATACGGCACCCGGTGCATGCCGCGGGTGGCCACCGAGGAGACGTTGACGATCACCCCGGAGCCCGCCTCGAGCATGGCCGGCAGCACGGCCCGGCACATCCACAGCGTGGGGAACAGGGAGCGGCGGATCTCCTTCTCGATCCGCTCCTCGTCGTACTCCTCGTACGGCCGGGCCCAGATGGTCCCACCCACGTTGTTCACGAGCACGTCCACGCGGCCGTGGCGCTCGCGGGCGGCGGCCACCACGGACTCGGCCCCGGAGAAGGACTCCAGGTCCGCCGTCGTCGCCGACGCCGACCCGCCGGCGGCGCGCGCCGCGGCGTCGACCTCGGCGGCCACCTCGTGGACGAGGTCCGCGCGGTCCGCGAGGACCACCTGCCCGCCCTCGGCGGCGATCCGTTCGGCCACGCGCCGCCCGATCCCCTGGGCGGCGCCCGTCACCACGGCCACCTGCCCGTCGAACCGGCCCGGGGCGATCAGGCCGCCGGCGTACGCGGCCGGCATCAGACGCGCGCCTCGACGACCGCGATCGCCCCCGTCATGGTGGTCTTCGCGTCGGTGGCGTGGGCCATGATCACGTCGCGGGCGCGCTCGCGGTCCTTGTCCCGGAAGGCGGCGACGACGTCGAGGTGGTCCTGCGCCACGCGCGAGAAGATCTCGGTGCCCTTCTCGAAGGTGGCCTCCATCTGAGCGTGGATGTCCAGCCGGCGGTAGGACTCCAGCAGGGTGGGGTTGCCCGAGATGGTGAACAGGTACTCGTGGAACTCCTCGTTGGTGCGCACACACTCCTCCGCGTCCACCACGGCGGAGCCGTCCACGAGCGTCGCGGTGGCCTCGGCGAGGCGGCCGAACTGCGCCAGCTGCTCCTCGGAGAGCCGGCCCATCATCAGCTCGGTGATGGCCAGCTCCAGGCCCATGCGGGCGTCGAGGTGGGCGTGCGAGTCCTCGCGGCTGAAGTCCAGGCGGCCGGTCTCCAGGCTCGAGACGGACTCGGCGGCGGTGATCGTGTCGCCCTGCTCGGCGATGGTCTGCGCCGACGGCGGGGCGCCGGTCTCGGCGTCGCCGCCGGTCTTCTCCTTGGGCGCGAAGCGCTCGAAGTAGAAGTTGGCGGGCTCGACGCCCTCGGCGTCCAGCCACGACGCCACGGCGTTGACCATGGGCGGCGGGCCGCACAGGTAGACGTCCACGTCGCCGTCGTTGAGGTGCTTCGGCTCGATGATCTGGGTGACGTAGCCGGTGTGCGGCGCGGAGGTGCCCGGCTCCGAGGCGATCAGGTCCCACGTGAAGTCCGCCAGGCGCTCCTCGTAGGCGCGCAGCCAGTCCAGGCCCACGATGTCCGCCTCGCGGCTGACGCCGTAGATCAGGTGCACGGGCTGCGCGAAGCCGTCCGTGGCGAGCTTCTCGAGGATGGACATCAGCGGGGCCAGGCCGGTGCCGCCGGCCAGCAGCAGCAGCGGGCGCTTGGGCTCGCGCAGGAAGAAGGAGCCGAAGGGGCCGGAGAACTCGATGGCGTCCCCCACCTCGGCGCGGTCGCGCAGGTACTCGGACATCGCGCCCTGCGGGGTGATGCGCACCATGAACGAGTTCTCGGCGACCTCGGGGCCGGTGCTGAAGGAGTAGGAGCGCTCCACGTCCGTGCCGGGCACCTTCAGGTTCACGTACTGGCCGGGCAGGAACGTGAGGTCCTCGCGGCGGTCCGTGTCCAGGGTGAAGGAGATCGTGGACTCGGAGTGGCGGTCGATCTTCGAGATCGTGGACGTGAAGGTGGACGCGCCGGTCTTGGCGGACTCGGCCGTGGCCGGGACCTGGATGCTCATGTCCGACTCGGGCACGGCCTGGCACGTGAGCAGGTAGCCCTTCTCGAGCTCCTCCTCCGTCATCGCGTCGTCGATGAAGTCGCCCGGATCGAACGAGCCGGAGTCACAGAACGACTTGCACGTGCCGCACGCGCCGTCGCGGCAGTCCGAGGGCAGGTTGATGCGGGCCTTGTAGGCCGCGTCCATGATGGTCTCGAAGTCGCCGACCTTGACGACCTTCGTCACGCCGTCCTCGAAGTTCAGGGCTACCTGGTGTCCCATGGTTCCTCCTGGGGGTTCTGGGCGGGCCGCTGCGGGCCCGGGGGTGTGCTGCTGGGGGGACCCGTGCGGGTCAGATCATGTAGACGTCCACCACGTGGCGGATGTAGTCGTTCTTGAGCACGACCTTCTTGCGGCGGATCTGGGGGGTGCCGCCGGCGAGGTCGATCGTGTAGTGGCTGGTGCCGAAGTATGTGTCCGTCGTGTGGTAGCGGAAGTACAGGGTGAACCAGTTGAAGCGCACCTGGACGGTGTCCCCGTCGCGCTCGAGGATCTCCACGTCGGTGACGTTGTGGCCCGTGCGGGGGTCCGGCAGGGACGTGGCCGAGGAGCGGTCCGTCTTGATGCGGAACACGCGGTCCTCGAGGCCGCCGCGGTTGTCGTAGTAGATCAGGGAGATCTCGGACTGCGGGTCCTCGGTCAGCTCGTCGTTGTCGTCCCAGGCCGGCATCCAGAACTCGGCGTCCGGGTGGTAGCACTCGATCCACTCGTCGAAGCGGCGGTCGTCCAGCAGGCGGGCCTCGCGGTAGAGGAACGCGCGGACCTGTTCGAGCAGGAGGGCGTCCTCGGCGGTGGACACGGTGAAGGTCTCGGTCTCGGTCATGGTCATGGTCATCTCGGGGTCTCCTCGGAAGCGTCTCGGGCGGCGCGGCTCAGGAGCCGGCCAGGGCGGCCTGGCGGTCGGTCATGGCCTGCTCGACTTCGACGGCCTTCTCCATGACGTCGTGCCAGTAGCCGTGCTGGATTGGGTAGAGGCCCTCGTCCTCGGTGCGGACGCCGGAGGCGATCACGCCGTCCATGCCGAGCGCGGCGGCCTGCTCGTCCGGGCCCGCCACCTGGTGGGCGGCGCCGCGGGCCATGTCGTTCCACTTGGCGGTCTTGGCCCAGTAGGTCTTGTTGCAGGAGCGGAACTCCTCCAGGTCGTCCGGGGTGGCCATGCCGGTGGCGTTGAAGAAGTCCTCGTACTGGCGGATGCGCCTGGCGCGGTTCTCCGCGGACTCGCCCTTGGGGGCGATGCAGTAGATGGTGACCTCGGTCTTGTCCGCCGAGATCGGCCGGAAGTGGCGGATCTGGGAGGAGAACTGGTCCATGATGTAGACGTTCGGGTACAGGCACAGGTTGCGCGAGATGTTGATCATGAAGTTCGCCATCTCATCGCCGTACTTCTGGACGAGCTCCTCGCGGCGGTCCCACAGCGGGCGGTCCTCCGGGTTGGTCCACTCCTGCCACAGCAGCAGATGGCCGTGGGGGTAGGAGTAGAACCCGCCCTTGACCTTGCCCCACTTGCCGGCGTCCATGGCCTTGGTCTTGTTCGCCGAGTCGCCGGCGGTGCGGCGGGCGGTGGTGGCGGCGTAGTTCCAGTGCACCGAGGTGACGTGGTAGCCGTCGGCGCCGTTCTCAGCCTGCACCTTCCAGTTGCCGTCGTAGGTGTAGGTGGAGGCACCGCGCAGGACCTCGAGGCCCTCCGGGGACTGGTCCACGATCGAGTCGATGACCTTGGCGGCGTCGCCCAGGTGCTCCTCGAGGGGCAGCACGTCCGGGTTGAGGGAGCCGAAGAGGAAGCCGCGGTAGGACTCGAAGCGGGCCACCTTGGTGAGGTCGTGCGAGCCCTCGGTGTTGAAGCCCTCGGGGTAGCCGCCGTTGCGGCCGTCCTTGACCTTGAGCAGCTCGCCGGAGTTCTTGAACGTCCAGCCGTGGAACGGGCAGGTGAAGGTGGTGCGGTTGTCCGTCTTGCGGCGGCACAGCATGGCGCCGCGGTGCGAGCAGGCGTTGACGAGGCAGTGCAGCTGCTCCTCCTTGCCCCGGGTGAGGACCACGGGGGTGCGGCCGATGTAGGTGGTGAAGTAGTCGCCCACCTCGGGCAGCTGGGACTCGTGCGCCAGGTACACCCAGTTGCCCTCGAAAATGTGGCGCATCTCCAGCTCGAAGAGCTCCTCGTCGGTGAAGATCTCGCGCTTGGCGCGGATGACGCCCTGCTCGCGGTCGTCGATGATCGCGTCGTCCAGCACGTCGCGGACGTGGTCGAG
This sequence comes from Micrococcus sp. HG099, assembly GCF_024723355.1. NCBI lineage: Bacteria > Bacillati > Actinomycetota > Actinomycetes > Micrococcales > Micrococcaceae > Micrococcus > Micrococcus sp. HG099. The sequence continues at coordinate 7,471 of NZ_JANQCJ010000003.1, forward strand.
GTTCAGGGTCATGGGGGCACTCCTTCTGGCGGTGACCCGGGTCCGGCGGCGGTGGCGGCCGGCCCGGTGAGTCGATACGCCTGCCAGTCTGCTGGCCGGTGACGGGGGTCACATCAGGGGATGCCCTAGGGCTGGCCCAGGGGGTGGGCAGGGGGTCAGGGGGTGGCCCCGCGCGGGGTGGTCAGACGGGCCACGGCCCAGCCGATCACGATCCCCCAGAAGGCCGCGTGGAGGTTCAGCAGGTCCAGCCCGGAGACCGTGACGATGAACGCCGTCAGCGCCCCCAGGGCGTGCGGGCCGGAGAACGCCGTGAGGAACGCCTGCAGCAGCGAGCGCAGCATGGCCAGCCCGCCCAGGGTGAGGATGAACGCCTCCGGGGTGGCGAGCATCGCGCGCACGATCGCCGGGGCCACGAGGGCGCACGCCAGGAAGAGCACCGCGTAGACCAGCGCCGCCGTGTACTGCCGGTGCCGCTCCCCCGAGGCGGTGAGCAGCGCGTTCGTGGGTCCGGTGACGCACGCCGAGACGGCGCCCACCGCGGCGTTGACCAGGGAGAACGCGCCGGATGCCACGGTGTAGGCGTTGATCGGCGGGCGGTGGCCGGCCGCCGTGAGCACCGCCTGGCCCTGGCCGTTCTGCACGAACAGCACGGTGATGGCCAGCGGAACCACGAGCTCGAGCTGGGCGGCCCACGTGAACTCGGGCGCCGTGAACACCGGTGCGGCCAGGGTGGGCCCGTCCGCGAGCGCGAAGCGGCCGGAGAGCGCGACGGCGGCGATCCCCACGAGCATCGCCCCGAGCACGGGTGGCATCCGCCGCCCGAGCGCCGGGACGGCGGTGAGCAGCAGGAACACGGCGATCATGGGGCCGGCCACGGGCAGGTCGGTGCGGGCGGAGTGCACGATGTCCGTGCCGAAGCGCAGGAACACGGCGGCGACCATGGCCATGACGATGGGCATGGGCAGCGCGGCCGTCACGCGCCGCATCACGCCCGTGAGCCCGAGGGCGAGCACGAGCACGCCGCAGCCGAAGAACGCGCCGACCACCTCGGCGAAGGAGAGGTGCTGCAGGGACGGCCCCACCAGGACCGTGCCGGGGATGGACCAGGCGAAGCCCAGGGGTTGCCGGTAGAGCACGGACATCACCAGGGTGGCCAGCCCGGCCGAGAGCAGCATGCCGAAGACCCAGGACGCCGTATGCGCCTGGCTGAGGCCGCCGGCGGCGCCCACGGCGAGGGTGACGGCGGCGGGGCCGGACACGGAGAAGACGACGCCGAGCAGCCCGTTCACCGCGTACTGCGGCCCCAGGTCCCGCAGGATCCGGCGCGGGCCGTACGGGCGCCGCGGGCGCTCCACGGGCGGCTCCGCGACCGGCGCCTCCCGGCGCTCCGCCGGATCCTCGACGACGGCCTGACCGGGCTGCTGCTGCGTGGTGAACATGGGTGCGCCTCGTCTCGGGGTCGTGCGGCGGGCGCGTCGGGGGTGCGCCCGACGCACGGTCGTGCGACCGCACTGCCAGTCCAGTAGAGCCCCGGCGCGGGCGGACCGGGGGTGACCCTGGGTTCGCGCCAGGGCCACCCCGGTGTCCCGCGTCACACCCGGCGGCCGTCGTCGAGCGCGGCGCCCGATCGCCCCGCCTCGCCCAGAGCCCCTACCCGAGCCCCCGTCCCGAGTCCCCGCCGCCTCGTCCTCAGAGCAGGGTGCCCTGCGCGGGCTCCTCGGCCTGGATCAGCTCGGGGCCGTCGTTGCGGACGTTCCCCACGGCTGTGCCCACGGGCCGCAGCACCCAGCCCGCCGCGACGTCGTAGGCTCCGGCGCACACCTGCCCCACGAGCGCGTCGGCCTCCTCGGCCGAGCCGAGCCGCCCCGGGGTCAGCCAGGCGTCCATGGTCTCCGCGTCCAGGGGCACCGGGAGGCGGTCGTGCAGGTCGCCGAGCGACCCCAGGACCTCGTCCTCGTCGTCCGCGTCCGGGGCGGCCATGGTGAGGATCGTCGTCGAGAGCACCCACGGGTCCCGCCCGGCCGCCTCGGCCTCAGGGTCCTGCCACCACTCGTAGAGCCCCGCGAACCAGATGACCGGCCCCTCGCCGTCGCCGGCGCCGACCGGGTGCACGTAATACGGCTGCTTCTTCGCGGCCTTCCCGTCCGGCCCCTTCGCGCCGGGCTCCGGAGCCTTCCACTCGTAGTACCCCTCGACGGGCACGGCGCAGCGACGCGCCTTGACGGCGGCACGGAAGGTCGGCTTGGACGCGACGGTCTCGGACCGGGCGTTGAACGCGCGCGAACCCACGGCCAGCTCCTTGGCCCACGGCGGGACGAGCCCCCAGCGGGCCACGTGAAGCTCCCGGCGCACGGCCCCGTCCGCCTCCCGCTCGAGCAGGATCGGTACGTCCGAGGTGGGCGCCACGTTCCAGCTGCGCCTCAGCTCCAGCCGCTCGTCCGGCAGCTCCCCGCCGCCGAGCGCCACCAGGTCCCCGGCCGCCCGGGCCATCACATACCGTCCGCACATGCACCCCAGTGTGCCCCCGGCGTCGCGCTCAGGACACGCCGTCGGCACCCGGGTCCGCACGGCGCGTCGTGAGCGCAGCGCCGTCGGCGTTGCGGCGGCGGCACGGCGGCCAGGGTGCGGCCCGGCGCCGCCCTGTGGTGGGATGGAGGCAAGTCACCCCATCGACCAGGAGGTCCCCCGTGCCCCAGAAGGTCCGCGGCATCGTCGCCATGGCGAAGGACGCCCCCGTCACCCTCGAGACCATCGTCATCCCCGACCCCGGGCCCGGTGAGGCCGTCGTGGACGTGAAGACGTGCGGCGTCTGCCACACGGATCTGCACTACGTCCAGGGCGGGATCGGCGACGAGTACCCCTACCTGCTCGGCCACGAGGCCACGGGTGTGGTCTCAGCGATCGGCGAGGGCGTCGACCACGTCAAGGTCGGCGACACCGTGATCCTCAACTGGCGCGCCGTGTGCGGCGAGTGCCGCGCATGCCGCAAGGGCGAGCCGAAGTACTGCTTCAACACCCACAACGCGACCCAGAAGATGACCCTCGAGGACGGCACGGAGCTGTCCCCGGCCCTGGGCATCGGGGCGTTCGCGGACAAGACGCTCGTCCACGCCAAGCAGTGCACCAAGGTCGATGGCGTCGACACTCCCGAGGAGCAGGCCGCGGTCGGCCTGCTCGGCTGCGGGATCATGGCCGGCATCGGCGCGGCCATCAACACCGGCGAGGTCAAGCGCGGCGAGTCCGTGGCCGTGATCGGCTGCGGCGGCGTCGGCGTGGCCACGATCGCCGGGGCGAAGCTCGCCGGCGCCACCACGATCATCGCGGTGGACATCGACGCCAAGAAGCTCGCCAAGGCTCAGGAGCTCGGCGCCACCCACACCGTGAACTCGAAGGACGAGGACCCCGTGGAGGCCATCCGCGCGGCGACCGGCGGCTTCGGCGCCGACGTGGTCATCGAGGCGGTCGGCCGCCCGGAGACCTACGAGCAGGCGTTCTACGCCCGGGACCTGGCCGGCCGCGTCGTCCTGGTGGGCGTGCCCATCCCCGGCATGGAGCTGAAGCTGCCCCTGCTGGAGGTCTTCGGCCGAGGCGGCGCGCTGAAGTCCTCGTGGTACGGCGACTGCCTGCCGGAGCGCGACTTCCCGATGCTCGTGGACCAGTACCGCCTGGGCCGCCTGCCGCTCGACGAGTTCGTCACGGAGACCATCGCCCTGGACGAGGTGAACGAGGCCTTCGAGACGATGAAGTCCGGCAACGTCCTGCGCTCGGTGGTGGTGCTCTGATGGCGCGCATCGACCACCTGGTCACCTCCGGCACGTTCTCCCTGGACGGGGAGACGTTCGACGTGGACAACAACGTGTGGATCGTGGGCGGCGCGGAGCAGTGCATCGTCATCGACCCGGCCCACGACGCCTCGGCAGTCTGGAAGAAGGTGAACGGCCGCCAGGTGCTGGCCATCGTCCTCACCCACGGCCACGACGACCACATCCGTCAGGTCCAGGAGTTCCGCCAGATGGTGGACGCCCCCGTGCTGCTCCATCCTGCGGACCGCATGCTCTGGGACGACGTGTTCCCGGACGAGGAGCCGGACGGCGCCCTCGCCGACGGCGACGTGCTGAAGGTGGCCGGCGTCGAGCTGCGGGTGCTGCACACCCCCGGTCACTCCCCCGGCTCGGTCTGCCTGTACGCCCCCGCCCTGGGCGAGGCCGGCGACGACGGCGACGACGGCGCCCCGACGGGCGTCGTGTTCTCCGGCGACACCCTGTTCCAGGGCGGGCCCGGCGCCACCGGCCGCTCGTACTCGGACTTCGACACGATCATCGAATCCATCCGCGAGCGCCTGTTCCCGCTGCCGGAGGCCACCGTGGTCCACACCGGCCACGGCGACTCCACCACGATCGGCACGGAGAAGCCGCACCTGCAGGAGTGGGTCGACCGCGGCCACTGAGGACGCGCCGAGGTGGGGAAGAATGGTCCCCCGTGACCATCCTCCCCGCCTCGCCCCCTCACTCCGTGATCCTGCTCGGCGGCGCGTCGGGCTCCGGCAAGTCCTACCTGGCCCGGCGGCACGGCCGGCCCCACCTCTCGCTCGATGCGTTCTACCGTCCGCAGTCCGACGACGGCGCCGCGGGTGGGCCCGGCCCCGTGTTCCCGCGCACCCCGTACGGCGAGATCGACTGGGACCACCCCGGAACGTGGGATGAGCAGGCGGCCGTGGACGCCGTCGTCGAATTGCTCGAAGAGGGCGCCACGCGCGTGCCCGACTACGACATCTCCACGTCCTCCGTCCGGGGGCACAGCACCGTCGCGCTCGAGCCGGGCGGGGTGATCGTGGCGGAGGGCATCTTCGCCGAGCGCATGCCCGCCGCCCTGGACCGGGCCGGGGTCGGCTACGCGGCCTGGTACATCGACCAGGCACGGACCACGACGGCGGCCCGCCGGTTCGTGCGCGACGTCGCCGAGCGTCGCAAGCCGGTGCCGTTCCTCGTGCAGCGGGGCTGGTCCCTGTATCGGACGGACGCGGCGCGCCGGGCGGCGGCCGTGGCGGCCGGCTTCACCCCGCGACGCAAGCGGGAGATCATCGCCGACCTCACGGCCTGACGGCCCGCCCGCAGCCGGGCCGCCCGTGCCCTCAGCCGGAGGTGCCCGCGCCGAGGACGGCGAGCTGCTCGTCCACGACCTCGAGACCGGCGGCGGCCGCCCACGCCGTGTACTCCTCCCGCAGGGCCGCGGCGAACGCGGGAACGCTCACCCCGGGGCGCACGTCCTCGGCCGCGCCCGCCGTGCGGGGGTCCATGTCCAGGCCGAGCTCCCGGTAGACGTCGACGAGCACGGCCCGCAGCGGGGCGGGGTCCGACACCACCACGTGGGTGGAGAACAGGAACGCCCCCTTCACCACGCGCTGCGCTGAGCCGGCCAGCTTCACCGGGTATGTCGGCGCAGGCCCCTGCACGGAGAACTCGCCCGGGCAGTACTCCCCCGGGATCTCGCCCACGGAGGCGGGCACGTCCATGCGCGCGAACGCCCGCACGAACAGGTCGGCGAACTCGGCGAACCGGGCCTGCTGCGTGAGTGCGGCGTCCTCCTGCTGGCTCAGGTGGTCCACCACCAGGCAGCCGTGGTGGTAGGCCGCCGCCCGTCCGCCGGCCCGGCGCACCGCCGGCTCGAAGCCGTGGGTCCGGGCCGCCGCGGCCGCGGCCTCGAAGCCAGGCAGCCGCGCGTCGCGCTGGCCGAACGCGACCGTCGGTTCGGGCACGTAGACGCGGATCAGATCGTCGAGGGCCCTCCCCTCGGCCGCCGCGGCGCGGAAGACGGCCAGCTCACCCATGGCCCAGTCGAGGTCGTGGGCGGCCCCGAGGGTCCGCTCCTGCACGGCCCAGCGCAGCCGGGGAGCTGCGCTCACAGGCCGCCCTCGACCGGCCAGGAGCGCAGGGTGAGGGTCTGCTCGACGTGGGCGAAGGGGCCGTCGTCGTCGTGGAGGACGGTGCTGGTCAGGCCCACGCCGTCCGGGCCCACCGTGACCTGCCCCGCGAGGCCGAGCCAGTGGCCGGTGGGCTCGCGGTACAGGTGGATCTGCAGGTCCACGTTGGGGAAGAACCATCCGCCCGGCTTCGCCGGCAGGGCCGGGGCGATCCCGTTGGCCGCATCGGTGAGGCTGATCAGGCGCACCAGGTCGCTCGTGCTCTCCCCCGCCACCATCTCGCGGTCCGTGGTGAGCCAGACCCGGCCGTGGCCCGGCCCGTGGCCGGGCAGGACGACGCCGTCGAGGGAGGCGATGTACCCGCCTGCCCATCCCTGGAGTGCGTTGTGCGCCTGCGCCTGCGAGCGCGGCGGGAGGGGCTCGTCCGGCAGCTGGGCGACGGCGGAGGTGTCCGAGGTGGACAGCAGCCAGGCGCGCAGGGTCAGCACGGTGCGGCCCCGGGCGTGGAGCACGGACTCGACGAGCTCGATGGTGCGGCCCGGACGCAGGGTGCGCGTGACCACCTCGAGCTCGCCCGACCAGAGCGTGCCCAGGATGTCGTAGGAGAGCCGTCCCACCCGCAGCCCGGGGGTGGTCTCGTGCGCGGTCACCTCGTGCAGCAGCAGGCCCGAGACGGCGGCCATGTGCATCTCCTCCTGCCGCCATGCGCCCTGGGCGTGCACGGTGGAGCGCACGCGGGAGGTGCGGACGCCGTCGGCGTCCACGGTGGGCTCGCCGAGGCGGACGTAGAAGGCCAGGGGATCGTCAGCGACGGAGGTCGCGGCGGTGGAGGTGATGTCGGTCATGGGCCGAAGTCTGCCAGAACGACGACGGCCGGTGACGTCCCCGCGGGGATGTCACCGGCCGCCACGGCGTGGGCCGAGCCGGGGTTCAGCGGCGCATGACCTTGCGGGCGATGCCGTTGCCGATCAGCTGCAGCGCCTGGACGAACACGATCACCACGATCACGGCCAGCCAGGTGACCTCCGGACGGAACCGGTTGTAGCCCTCCACGATGGCGAAGTTGCCGACGCCGCCGCCACCGATGATGCCCGCCATCGCGGACATGTCCACGAGCGCGATGATCACGAACGTGAAGCCGAGGATCAGCGGGCCGAGGGCCTCGGGCAGCACCACGGTGCGCACGATCCGCATGCGGGAGGCGCCCATCGCGCGGGCGGCCTCGATCACGCCGGGGTCCAGCGAGACGAGGTTCTGCTCCACGATGCGGGCGATGCCGAACGTGGATGCCCAGATCATGCAGAACACCACGGCGGTGTTGCCGATGCCGGTGCCGAGCGTCGCGATGGTCAGCGGCTGCAGGGCGGCGATGAGGATGACGAACGGGATGGGCCGGATGAGGTTCACGATGAAGTTCGTGACCAGGTAGACGGCGCGGTTGGCGAAGATGCCGCCCGGGCGCGTGGTGTAGAGGATGAGCCCGACCAGCAGGCCGAGGACGCCGCCGAGGACGAACGCCCAGCCGACCATGTAGAGGGTGTCCCCCACGGCGGTCAGGAGCTCGGGGCCGTAGTACCCCCAGTCGAGGTTCTGGAAACGGTCGATCACTGCTGCACCTCCTGCACGTCCCCGGCGCCGGCCAGGTCCGCGACGAACGCGTCCACCGCGGCGGCCTCGCCCGTGAGCGCCACGGTGAGCAGGCCGTACGCGGAGTCCTTGGTGGCGGACATGCCGCCGTGGGCGATCTCGAAGCCGACGCCGCGCGTCGACGCGGTGCCGAGCACGGCCGAGACCGCGGCGGAGTCCTTGAGCGAGACCATGATCAGCCGACCCTCGGTGCGCGCCCGGATGCGTGCCACCTCCTCGGCATTCGGCCGGTCCTTGAGCGCCGTGGCCACGAAGGACGCGGCGTCGGCGGAGTGGGCGGGCCGGGAGAAGAGGTCGTAGACCTTGCCGGACTCCACCACGCGGCCGGTGTCCATCACGGCGACGCGGTCGGCGATCGAGCGGATGACCTCCATCTCGTGGGTGATGGCCACGATCGTGACCCCGAGCTCCTCGTTGACGCGGCGCAGCACGGAGAGCACCTCGTGCGTCGTCGAGGGATCCAGGGCGCTGGTGGCCTCGTCCGCGAGCAGGATCTCCGGCTCGGCGGCCAGGGCGCGGGCGATGCCGACGCGCTGCTTCTGGCCGCCCGAGAGCTGCTCCGGGTAGTGCTTGGCCTTGTCCGCCAGGCCGACGAACTCGAGCAGCTCCGCCACGCGAGCGCGGCGCTTGGACCGCGGCCAGCCGGCTGTGTCCAGGGCGAACTCGATGTTCCCCGCCACGGTGCGGGAGGTCAGCAGGTTGAACTGCTGGAACACCATGCCGATGCGGGTGCGCAGCGGGCGCAGCTTCGCCTCGGACAGGTGCGAGACCTGCTGGCCCAGCACCGTGACGGTGCCCGACGTCGGCTTCTCGAGCCCGTTGATCATGCGGATGAGGGTGGACTTGCCGGCGCCGGAGAAGCCGATCACGCCGAAGACCTCACCGCGTCGCACGGTGAGCGAGACGTCGTCCACGGCCGTGACGCCGCGGCCCTTCTTGGCGGTGAAGACGCGGCTCACGTGGTCGAAGACGATCACCGGCTCCCCCGGGACGCCCTCAGAGTGGCGCCCCGGGGTGACCGCATCACGGTCGGACGTATGGGAACCTGCCATGGATCAGGCGTCCTGCTTCGCGATCGCGTCCTGGTACTGCTTCAGGGTCTCGTCGATCTGGGCGGCGTCGAGCTGCACCGGCACGCTCGTGTCGGAGGAGAGCTTCGCGGACTCGTCCAGCACAGCCTGCTCGTGGTACAGGGCCGCGACCTTCTTGTAGGTCTCGTTGTCGCGGTCCGCACGACGCACGGCGAAGCCGTTGACGAACGGCTTGGCGGAGTCGGCCTGGGGGTCGTCCTTGAACAGGGCGGTGTTCGTGTCGATGCCGGCGTCGGCCGAGAACGTGTTGTTGATGACCGAGCCCTGGACGGACTCGAGCGCGTTCACGGTCTGCTGCGCGGCCACGGGCTGCACCTTCACGGTGGAGGCGGCCTCGTCGATGTCGCGGACCTCGGGACGGATGGTGTCGTTGGACAGCGTCAACAGGCCGGCGGCGACGAGCACGTTGATGGCGCGGGCCTGGTTCACGGTGTCGTTCGGGATGGCGACGGTGTCGCCCTTCTGGAACTCGGAGACGTCCTTGTACTTCTTGGAGTACAGGGGCAGCGGGATGATCTCGGTGGTCCCGATCAGCGTCAGGTCCTTGCCGGAGGCCTGGTTGTAGTCGGCCAGGTAGGCGATGTGCTGGAACCAGTTCATGTCGATGTCGCCGTTGTCCAGCGCCGGGTTCGGCTGCGTGTACTCGGTGAAGTTGCGGATCTCGACGTCGATGCCGTGCTTCTCCTTGGCGAGCTTCACCAGGGCGCGGTGCGTCTCGTTCTCGGACACGACGCCGATGCGCACGGTCTGGGCGCCGTCGTCACTATTATCCTCGGCCTGCGAGTTGCAGGCGGTCAGGGCGAGCGCGCCGACCGCGGCCAGGGACAGGCCTGCGAAGGAGCGGCGGGAGATGTTCGAGGCGGTCATGGGGTTCTCCTTGGAGGACAGGGCGAGGCCGCCGGCGCGGGTGGGCACGGCGGGCGCGGAACGGTGCGGGGTGGGCCGTGCGGTGGGTGGTTCCCCGCGGGGCATAGCACGGCGGGCGGGGGCGAGAGACGCCCCGAGCCGGAGGCCGGGATCCTTTCGAACGCTGCTCTTGCCCGTCCCCCAGTCACCGCGGGCTCCCCTCGAGGGGTCTGCACGCAGCGGAGGCGGGCCGCTTCTCGGTCCGTTGCCACCCGTGAACATGGGGTTGGCGAGCGGCTCGTCATGGGACCACGTGGACCCGCCGAGGCGGGGTCCACAGCCGCTTCTCCTGAAGCTGGGCCCAAGCCTATCGCAGCGTGTGCGCTCCATCCGGCGTGATGGTGACGCGCAGCGTCATACTGCGGGGCCCGGGGCCGAGGTGTGATGCATCTCGCGAGACGACGACGGCCGGTCGCCTCCACGGGGAGGCGACCGGCCGTCGTCGGGACGGGGATCAGGCGGGCGAGGTCAGAAGTCCCAGTCCTCGTCCTCGGTGTTCTCGGCCTTGCCGATCACGTAGGAGGAGCCGGATCCGGAGAAGAAGTCGTGGTTCTCGTCCGAGTTCGGGGAGAGCGCGGAGAGGATGGCCGGGTTCACGTTGGTGGTCTCGGCCGGGAACATCGGCTCGTAGCCGAGGTTCATGAGCGCCTTGTTCGCGTTGTAGTGCAGGAACTTCTTGACGTCCTCGGACAGGCCGACGGCGTCGTAGAGGTCGTGGGTGTACTCGACCTCGTTCTCGTACAGCTCGAACAACAGCTCGAAGGTGAAGGCCTTGAGCTCCTCGCGCTTCTCCTCGGGCAGAGTCTCGATGTTCCGCTGGTACTTGTAGCCGATGTAGTAGCCGTGCACGGCCTCGTCGCGGATGATCAGGCGGATCAGGTCGGCGGTGTTGGTCAGGCGCGCGTGGGCGGAGAGGTACATGGGCCAGTAGAAGCCCGAGTAGAACAGGAACGACTCGAGCAGGGTCGAGGCGATCTTGCGCTTGTACGGGTCCTCGCCGTCGTAGCGCTCCACGATCAGGGAGGCCTTGCGCTGCAGGTTCTCGTTCTCCCGGGACCAGCGGAACGCCTCGTCGATCTCCTTGGTGGAGGCCAGCGTGGAGAAGATCGAGGAGTACGACTTCGCGTGCACCGACTCCATGAACGCGATGTTCGTGAGGACGGCCTCCTCATGCGGGGTGATGGCGTCCGGGATGAGGGAGACGGCGCCCACGGTGCCCTGGATCGTGTCCAGCAGCGTCAGGCCCGTGAACACGCGCATGGAGAGCAGCCGCTCCTCATCCGTGAGGTGGGACCAGGACTGGACGTCGTTGGACAGCGGCACCTTCTCCGGCAGCCAGAAGTTGTTGACGAGGCGGTTCCACACCTCCACGTCCTTCTCGTCCTGAATGCGGTTCCAGTTGATCGCCTCGACGAGGTGGTTCGTCTTCACGGTGTCGGTCACTTCGGTCATCGTTCCTTCGGGGATCGGGCGGGCGGGGGCGACGGCGGTGCTGGGGTCCGGCGGGGGGCGCCGGTCACAGCATGCAGGACACGCAGCCCTCCACCTCGGTGCCCTCGAGCGCGAGCTGGCGCAGGCGGATGTAGTAGATCGTCTTGATGCCCTTGCGCCACGCGTAGATCTGGGCGCGGTTCAGGTCGCGGGTGGTGGCCGTGTCCTTGAAGAACAGGGTCAGGGACAGGCCCTGGTCCACGTGCTGGGTGGCGGCGGCGTACGTGTCGATGATCTTCTCGTAGCCGATCTCGTACGCGTCCTCGTAGTACTCGAGGTTCTCGTTGGTGAGGTACGGCGCCGGGTAGTACACGCGGCCGAGCTTGCCCTCCTTGCGGATCTCGATCTTCGAGGCCACGGGGTGGATCGAGGAGGTCGAGTTGTTGATGTAGGAGATCGAGCCGGTCGGCGGTACGGCCTGGAGGTTGCGGTTGAAGATGCCGTGCTCCATGACGGACGCCTTGAGCTCGCGCCAGTCCTCCTGCGTGGGCAGGGTGATGCCGGCGTCGGAGAAGAGGCCCGCCACGCGCTCGGTGGCGGGCTTCCACTCCTGCTCGGTGTACTTGTCGAAGAACTCGCCGGAGGCGTACTTCGAGTCTTCGAAGCCGCCGAAGCGCTCGCCGGTCTCGATCGCGATCTTGTTCGAGGCGCGCAGCGCGTGGAACAGGACGGCGTAGAAGTACATGTTGGTGAAGTCCACGCCCTCCTCGGAGCCGTAGTGGACCCGCTCGCGGGCGAGGTAGCCGTGCAGGTTCATCTGCCCCAGGCCGATGGCGTGGGAGGCCGAGTTGCCCTTGGCGATGGACGGCACCGACTGGATGTCCGACATCACGGACACGGCGGTCAGGGCGCGGATCGCGGTCTCCACGGACTGCCCGAAGTCCGGGGAGTCCATGGTCTTGGCGATGTTCATGGAGCCGAGGTTGCAGGAGATGTCCTGGCCGATGTGGGAGTAGGTCAGGTCCTCGTTGTACTCGGACGCCTCGGAGACCTGGAGGATCTCGGAGCAGAGGTTGGACATGGTGATCCGGCCCTTGATCGGGTTGGCGCGGTTCACGGTGTCCTCGAACACGATGTACGGGTAGCCGGACTCGAACTGGATCTCGGCGAGGGTCTGGAAGAACTCGCGCGCGTTGATCTTGGTCTTCTTGATCCGCGCGTCGTCGACCATCTCGTAGTACTTCTCGGTCACGGAGATCTCGGAGAAGGGCACCCCGTAGACGCGCTGGACGTCGTAGGGCGAGAACAGGTACATGTCCTCGTTCTTCTTGGCCAGCTGGAAGGTGATGTCCGGGATCACGACGCCCAGGGAGAGGGTCTTGATGCGGATCTTCTCGTCCGCGTTCTCGCGCTTGGTGTCGAGGAAGCGATGGATGTCCGGGTGGTGCGCGTTGAGGTAGACGGCGCCGGCGCCCTGGCGCGCGCCGAGCTGGTTGGCGTAGGAGAAGGAGTCCTCGAGGAGCTTCATCACGGGGATGACGCCGGAGGACTGGTTCTCGATCTGCTTGATGGGGGCGCCGTGCTCGCGGATGTTGGTGAGCGAGAGGGCGACGCCGCCGCCGCGCTTGGACAGCTGCAGGGCGGAGTTGATGCCGCGGGCGATCGACTCCATGTTGTCCTCGATGCGCAGCAGGAAGCAGGAGACGAGCTCGCCGCGCTGCTTCTTGCCGGAGTTGAGGAACGTGGGGGTGGCCGGCTGGAAGCGGCCGGCGATCATCTCGTCCACGAGGTGGGTGGCGAGCTCCTGGTCGCCGCGGGCGAGGTGCAGGGCGACGACGGCGACCCGGTCCTCGTAGCGCTCGAGGTAGCGCTTGCCGTCGAAGGTCTTGAGCGCGTAGGAGGTGTAGAACTTGAACGCCCCGAGGAAGGTGGGGAACCGGAACTTGGCCTTGTAGGCGCGGTCGAAGAGCCCGCGGATGAACTCGAACGGGTACTGCTCGAACGTCTCGGTCTCGTAGTAGTCGTTCTTCTGCAGGTAGTCGAGCTTCTCCTCCAGGTCGTGGAAGAACACCGTGTTGGTGTTGACGTGCTGCAGGAAGTACTGGCGCGCGGCGGCGTGGTCGGCCTCGAACTGGATGCGGCCGTCCGCCCCGTAGAGGTTCAGCATGGCGTTGAGCTCGTGATAGCCGAGGTTCTGCCACTCGGCCGGCATGTTCTTGGCCTGGCGGATGAGGTCCGCCTCGGTGGGTGCGGTGAGGGTCATGTCCACAGTCCTTCCAGGCCGCCCCGGACGCTGTCCACGTCCTCGGGGGTGCCCATGAGTTCGAATTTGTACATGAGGGGCACCTGGCACTTGCGGGCGATGATGTAGCCGGCCAGGCAGTAGGCCTCATGGAAGTTGGTGTTCCCGGATGCGATCACGCCCCGGATCCAGGTGCGGTTACCGGGGACGTTGAGGAACTTGATCACCTGCTTGGGCACCGCCCCCGGTCCGTCACCGCCCCCGTAGGTGGGGGTGAGGAGGACGTAGGGGGCGGTGGCACCGAGCGTGGGCTCCCGGGTGATCAACGGCAGGCGAGCGACCCGGTCCTCGGGGAGCTCGAGCTTCTGCACGAAGCGGTGCGTGTAGTTGGAGGCGGAGGAGAAGTAGATCAGTCCCGCGTCCGTGGGGACCAGTCCCTGCGCCTCGGCCGAGCGGATGTGGCCCGGGTCCGCGGCGACGGTCACCGTCGCTCCGGTCAGGCCACCGACGCGGCGGCGGCCTCGGCGAGCTCGGCGATCTTGTCCGGGCGGAAGCCGGACCAGGAGTCGGTCTCGGTGACGACGACGGGCGCCTGCATGAAGCCGAGGCCGCGGACGCGCTCGAGGGCGGCCGGGTCCTGGGACATGTCGACGATCTCGTAGGCGATGCCCTTCTTGTCCAGTGCACGGTAGGTGGCGTTGCACTGCACGCAGGCCGGCTTGGTGTACACGGTGACGGTCATGGCGATCCCTGTTCCTTCGTGGTCTCTGGTGGTCTAAGGGTGTCGGCGCGGCGTCCGCGAGGTGAATCACGGGGCGTGCCGAACATCTGCGTCGATACTACATCTAGTGACGACCGACGTTGGCTGTCCCTACATGTAGTAGTGACACCCGTGTAGTTACGGATCCCCAGTCCCTCCCCACACTGTCCACATCCGGGCTCCGCGCGCGATCCGCACGGCCATGCGGGACACGCCGAGGCCGCCCCCGGATGTCCACAGTCGGTGGAGAACCCTCGTCCCCCGTTTCCGGTGCCGGAAGTCACGTGCGCCACCTCTTCTCGTCGGCGTGTCCCCCTCGCCCCGGACACTAGATGTGGATCCGGACGGGATAAGGGCCCGCCCCGCACACGCGACGACGGCGGCCACCGGACTCCGGTGACCGCCGTCGGGAGACGTGGACGCGGCCTCCCACCGCTCCCCCGCCGGGTTGTGCTCACGACTCGCCGTCCGCGCGATCTGCAGGCGGCGAGTCGTGCGCGCAACGAGGTGCGAGCAGCCGGGATCAGACCAGGCCGAGTCCCTTGCGGAAGCGGACCAGCACGCCCGCCGCGGCCGCGCCGAGGGCGGCGAGCCACCACGCGGCGCCGTCGCCGGTCTCCACGGTCTCGGGGACCTCGTGGGCGTCGTCGTCCGCGGCGTCGTCGTCACCGGGCGCCGGCGCGCCCGGGTCCTGGATGCCGGGCGAGACGGGCGGGGGCCCTGGCGGACGCCGTCCTCGTCGTCGCCGCCCAGGCCGTGGGCGCGCAGCAGGGCCCAGTCCGTGGGGCGCAGGGCGTCGCCGTCGAGCCCCGGCGCGGCGGAGCGGGCCCCGGAGGTGGCCTCGTACTGCTCCGGGCCCATGAAATCGAGCAGCGCGATGCGGGTGCGGACGGTCCCCTCCTTGTCCGGGCCCGTGTACGCGTGCCACATCCACGGCTCCGTGATGCCCGAAGACCAGATGTACTCCGTGTACCCACGGGCGCCGTCCATCAGAGCGAGCGTCGCCGGGAGCTCCTCCATGGACAGGAGCGGGCCCGTCTCCATGAGGGAGTTCGTCTCCCGCGTGGTCGTGGCGACGTCAAGCCAGTGCAGGGCCGACGGGTCCGCGGGGTCGGACACCGGGATGCAGTCCGCATCAGGCGAGGTCACCAGCACGCCCGTGCCGTCGGCATTGCCCGAGTCGTTGACGCGCAGCACGGCCGCGCCCCACGTGACCACGGGGGCCATCTCCTCGCCGTCCACCACGTCCGAGGCGCACGCGGTGCCGCCGACGGGCATCCAGGCCCGCGCCACGTCCAGGGCGCCGGCCACCTCCGCCACGCCATGGGCGCGGACGGAGATCTCCACGCGCTCCGGCGTGCCGATCGCCTCCTGGATGTCCCGACTGCTGACGGCGCCGACCGGGTCGGCCCCGCCACGGTGCGCCACGGTCGTCCAGGCGTCGCCGCCCTCCGGCCGCACCCGGACCTCGACGTCCTCGGCGGCGTGGGCGTCCGGCGTGGAGACGGCGTCCCGGAGCACGAACATCACGTCGAACCGGGTCCCGTCCGCGTCGCGGGCCTCCGACATGGAGCCGATGAGGCAGCCGTAGACCCCGTCCGAGCCGACGCCGGGCTGGGCCTGGGCGGGGCGGCGAACGAGGCGGCGAGCAGGCCGGCGCCGGCCACGGCGGCGGCGAGACGGACTCGGCGGGACGGGGCGGTGGGCGCGGCGGTCGAGGCCGTGATGGTCACGGTGATCTCCGCGGATGCTGAGTGACGGCGACGGGACGATCCGTCCCGTCCGCGGCCCGGCCGCAGCGGTCTCCCGCTGCGGCTCGGCCCGACGGCTACGAATGTAGGGCCGAGTCGTGGCACAGCGGAAGCACAGACCGATGACGAGTGCGACACCGCCCGGTCACGGCCGGCACGCAGCCCGCGCGGCGCGCCGTCGTCGCAGCGGGCCGCGCGCGGCTCCGCCCTCCCGTCCCGCCCCGCCAGGAACTACGGTGGACCCACGTTCCGCCGGATCGAAAGGAAGCGCCATGCCCTCCGTCCTGTTCGTCCTCTCCGCGTCCGACCACTGGACCCTGAAGGACGGCACCCGCCACGAGACCGGCTTCTGGGCCGAGGAGTTCGTGGTCCCGCACGACGTGTTCGCCGACGCCGGCTGGGACGTCGCCGTCGCCACCCCCGGCGGCGTGGCGCCCACCGTGGACCAGACCAGCCTGGGCCTGATGGGCGGCGCCCCCTGGAAGACCGACCGGCTGAAGAGGGACCTCGAGCGCCTCGCCCCGGTGCTGGACCGCCCCGTGGACCTCGCCGCCGTGGACGAGGCGGGGCACGACGTCGTCTTCTACCCCGGCGGCCACGGGCCGCTGGAGGACCTCTCCCGGGATCCCGTGTCCGGGGAGCTGCTGCGCTCGCGCATGGCCGGCGGCCGCCTCACCGCGCTCCTGTGCCACTCCCCCGCCGCGATGCTCGCCGTGCCCGGCGAGGGCGCGGACTGGCCCTTCGCGGGCTTCGCGATGACCGCGTTCTCCGACACCGAGGAGAAGCTCACCGGGCTGGCGGGCAAGGCGCCCTGGCTGCTCGAGGACGAGCTGAGGCGCCGCGGCGCGGACTACTCCTCCGCCACCCTCCCCTACCGGCCCCACGTGGTGGTGGACCGCCACCTCTACACCGGCCAGAACCCCCAGTCCTCCCGGCCGCTGGCCGAACGGATCCTCGCGGACGCGGAGGCCCGGCGATGACGGCGCGCGACGCCGCGGGCGGCCCCGCCGTCACGCGCAACGACGCCGAGTCCCGGTACGAGCTGCACGACGGCGGCACGCTGCTGGCGGTCCTGGACTATCGGGACAACTGCACCGCCGTGGCCCTCACCCGGGCCTTCACGATCCCCGTCCACCGCGGGCACGGGCACGCGGCCACGCTCACCGCGGGCGCGGTCGAGGACATCGAGGCGCGCGGTGGAGCCGCCGGAGGCCGGCAGATCGTCCCGCTGTGCTGGTACGTGGCGCAGTGGCTCGAGGAGCACCCGGAGAAGGTGCACCTGGTCGCGCCGCGCTGAGCGCCGTTCCGCTGACGTGGCGCCGCGCGCGCCCGTCAGCGGCCCGGTCCGCGCGTCAGCGGTTCGTGCCGCTCGGTGAGCCGGTGGTCGCGCTCGGCGAGGGGCTCGCCGCGGAGGACGGGCTCGGCGAGGGCCGGGCCGTGTCCGCCGGGGTCGGGGACGGACTGGCCGTGGCGGAGTCGCGGCCGCGGCGGTCCTCCGCGTCGCCCGGCGAGCTCGACGTCGGCAGCACCGGGCGCTGCGTCGCCCGGAAGGACTGCACCCGCTGCACGGGCTCGGGCACGAAGTCGGACGGGACGGGGCCGCCGTCGGCGCCCGTGCCCTCGATCTTGATGGGGCCGGTGTAGCCCGAGGGGCGGGCGGTGTGCGAGGCGTCCGCGCCGATCGCCCCCATGTCCGCGAGCACCTCCACCATGCGCTGCATGTCCTCCTGGTGGTCCGCCACCACGGAGGCGGCCAACGCCTTGGCCTCCTCGTCGGTGCCCGACTCCGCCTCGGTGGCGGAGATCGTGAGCGCCCCCTGGTACACGCGGTGCATCTGCAGCAGGTAGATGCGGCCGGCGTCCTCCGCGTCCGCGGCGGCCAGCACGTTCTTCTCGCGCTCCGAGAGCAGCCCGGCGCGCAGTTCGTCCCCGGTGACCGGCACGGGGTCCCCGCCCTCCGAGGGCTGGGCCTCGGGGGTGGGAGTGGCCTCGGCGCCGACGCCGCGCAGGTCCTCCGTGGACACGCCCCAGCCCTCGAGCATGGCCTCCAGGCGTCCGGCGCGCTCCTCGTGCTGCGACTGGGCGCGCTCGGCCATCGAGCGGATCTCGCGGTCCACGCCGTCCGTGGCGAGCAGCTCCTCGGACTGGCCGATCACGTCGCGGTGGTTGCGCAGCAGCAGCCCCGCGAACTGGATGTCGCCGGCGAGCGGGTCCGCGGAGGTCTGGCTGGGCGTGGCCAGCACGCCGTCCAGGTAGGTGTTCCCCGCCTCGGTGCCGCTCGACTGCGCGGGCTCGTCGGCCACGCTGCAGCCGCTGACGGCGAGCGTCAGGGTCAGGAGCGCACCGCCGACGGCCACGCTCCAGCGGCGGGAGCGCGCGCAGGCGGGGGCGATGTCGGCTCGGATCATGGGCACAGGTCCTCTCGGCGGTCGTCTCCCGGTCAACGGGGTCGGGGTCCACCGACGCGGTCGGCGCGTCCCCGGCCTCCCCAGGGTACCCCTCCGGCCCGGGACGACCGGGGGTCCGGGCGGGCCCGTCAGGCCACGCGCGTGGTCTGGACGACCCAGTTGTTGAACGCGTTCCCCGCCATGCCGGTGCCGGGCACGAGGTCGCACGTGATGAGGGTGAGCCTGGCGTCGTCGCCGCCCGGCTCCCACGCCCACCGGTTCGCCGGGTCCTGCGTGAGCGCCTCCTTCTCCACGGACACGGCGTCCGCGTCCGCCTCGAAGACGGCCTGGCTGCCGTCGTCGTAGGTGAGGACGACGACGTCGCCCGCCCGCACCGCGTCGAGGTTCCAGAACACGTCCTTCACCCCGTAGTAGACGACGTGCCCGGCCAGGATGCCGGCGTACGGGGAGCGCTCCCCCGGGTCCGTGCCCCACTGCGGCGCGCCGTACCAGCCCACGGTCTGCGGGTCGGGGTCGAGCTCGCCGGCCTCGTTCATCTGCGTGTGCTCCACCGAGGCGCCCACGATCCGCTCCCCGTCCTGGTGCACCTCCACGTGCACGGGGGCGGCGTCGATCGACTCCCACGGGGCGGCCGGGCCGGTCATCAGGCCCTGCCACGCCGGCGCGTCGGCCTCCGCCGGCTCCGTGCTCGGCGCCTCGGCCTCGGCGGGCTCCGTGCTCGGCGCCTCGGCCTCGGCGGGCTCCTGCGACGGCGCCGCCTCGTCGGAGGGCTCGGCGGCAGGCTCGGACTCCTCGGCCGGCGCCTGGCCCGAGGCGGCGGCCGACGCCGTCGCGGAGGTCGAGGGGGCCACCGTCGGCGCGGCGCTCTCGGGGGCGGGCGTGCCGCTCGCGGATGCGGCCGGGGACGGGGCGGCGCTGATGGGCGCCCGCCCGATCGCCAGGGTGCCGCTCAGCGCGAGCCAGACCAGGCCGGCGCAGGCCAGCAGCAGGACGGCCCAGAGGGCGCGCTTGGCGGTGGTGCTCATCGGACATCTCCCCCGGTCGGGCACCGGCGCGCGGGGCGGCGGCGTGGTGGACGGCTGGATCGTGTCACTGCGAGGACGCGGCGGACAAGGGGGACGCGCGGGTCGTCATCGGAATGTCATCTGCGGGTCCCGGCTGCGGGTAGCGGGTGCGCACGAAGTCCTGCAGCGAGGCGGCGATCCGCGCGAGCGTCGCGGCGGCGAAGTGGTCCGCGCGCCAGGCGGCGTGCAGCCCCACGGACAGGGCGCGCCCGTCGAGCAGCACGCGCAACGGGACGAGGCCGAAGGCCGGGTCCTCGGTCACCACGGCCACGCCCGCGCCGGTGGCCACGAGGGCCTGGGCCACGCGGCCGGAGTTGGCCTCGCTCAGCTCGGGGGCGATCAGGCCCGCCACGGCCACGGCGCCGTCCAGCACGCGGCGGGCCATGAAGGACCGCGACGGCGCCACCACGCGCACTCCCACCAGCTCTTCGAGCGCCACGTCCGCGCGGCCGGCCCAGGGGTGGCCCGGGGCGACGTACGCCCACACGGGCAGGTCGATCAGGTGCAGGGCCTGCACGGTGGGCCCCGGGGCCATGGGCATCACCACGAGGTCGTGCCGGGCCACGGCGTCCTGCAGGGAGTCGTCCAGCTGGGTCTCGGCGACGCGCGGGCGGGGGTCGCCCTCGTCCAGCGTGGCGATGAAGGGCAGGACCACGTCGATCAGCGTGGTGCCCGGCGCGGCGATCGCGACCTCGGCGAGGCTGCCGGAGGCCAGGGTGCGGGCCGCCTGCTCGGCCTGGCGGTGCGCGGCGAGCACCCGGCGGGCCACCGGCAGGAACGCCTCCCCCGCGGTGGTGAGCTCGAGGCGGCTGCCCACCCGGGCGAACAGCGGCAGGCGCAGCTCGCGCTGCAGCCGCTGCAGCTGCCGGCTCAGGGCCGACTGGACCAGGTCCAGGCGCTGGGCGGCCGCCGAGACCGTCCCGGCCTCGGCCACGGTCACGAACGCCCGCAGCAGTCTCTCCTCCATGACGGCCGAGCATAGCCCCCATGCCGGATCATCACTGGACGGCATGGCCCATTGGCCCCACCATGGGAGCAGATCCATCCGCCGCTCCCCCGCGAGCCGACCCCAGGAGGCCCCTCCGTGTCCTCGACCCCCGACCTCGAGCAGAGCCGTCACCTCGCCACCGCGCTGCCCGGCCCCCGCTCCCAGGCCCTCGCCGAGCGCCAGAAGGCGGCCGTGCCCGCCGGCGTCGCCACCACCATGCCCGTCTACGCCGCGCGCGCCGCCGGGGGCATCCTCGAGGACGTGGACGGCAACCGCCTGATCGACCTGGCCTCCGGCATCGCCGTCACCTCCGTGGGCGCCTCCCACCCGCGCGTCGTGGCCGCCGTCCAGGAGCAGGTCGCGCAGTTCACCCACACCTCCTTCATGATCACCCCCTACGAGGGCTACGTGGCCGTGGCCGAGCAGCTGGACCGCACCGCGCCGATCTCCGGGCAGACCCGCACCGCCCTGTTCAACTCCGGGGCCGAGGCCGTGGAGAACGCCGTCAAGGTGGCCCGCTCCTACACCGGCAAGCAGGCCGTGGCCGCCTTCGACCACGCCTACCACGGCCGCACCACCCTCACGATGGCGCTGACCGCCAAGAACATGCCGTACAAGCACCACTTCGGCCCGTTCGCCCCCGAGATCTACCGTGTGCCCGGCTCCTACCCGCTGCGCGACGGCCTGTCCGGGGCCGAGGCGGCCCGCCGCGCAATCGGCGCCCTCGAGAAGCAGATCGGCGCGGAGAACCTGGCCGCCGTCATCATGGAGCCCATCCAGGGCGAGGGCGGGTTCATCGTCCCCGCCGAGGGCTTCCTGCCCGCCGTCGTCGAGTGGTGCCGGGCCAACGACGTCCTGTTCATCGCGGACGAGGTCCAGTCCGGCGTCGCCCGCACCGGCTCCTGGTTCGCGTGCGAGGCCGAGGGCGTGGAGCCGGACCTGATGACCACCGCCAAGGGCATCGCCGGCGGCATGCCGCTCTCCGGTGTCACCGGCCGCGCCGAGATCATGGACTCCGTCCATCCCGGCGGACTCGGCGGCACCTACGGCGGCAACCCCGTGGCCGCCGCGGCCGCCCTCGCCGTGTTCGAGGCGATCGAGGACGAGGACCTGCTGGCCAAGGCCACCCGCATCGAGGAGGTCATCCGGGAGCACTTCGCCGCGCACGCGGACGAGCGCATCGGCGAGGTCCGCGGCCGCGGCGCCATGATGGCGATCGAGCTCGTGGAGCCCGGCACCGGCGAGCCGGACGCGGCGCTGACCGCCGCCGTCGCCGCAGCCGTGCGCGCCACCGGCGTCATCCTGCTCACCTGCGGCACCTACGGCAACGTGATCCGCTTCCTACCGCCGCTGACCATCGGTGAGGACCTCCTCAAGGAGGGCCTGAGCGAGGTCACGAAGGCGCTGCAGGCCGCCTGAGCCCCCGCCACCGGCGAACCGACGACGACGGCCCCGCATCCCTGCCCGGGATGCGGGGCCGTCCGCCTGTCGGCAGAAGACTCAGATGTCGTCCTCGTACGCGGGGCCGCCTTCGTTCTCCAGGGCCTCGAGGCGCCGGGACTTCTCGGAGGTGAAGATCCGGCGGACCCCCGTGCCGCCGAACTCGTCCTCCGGGACCAGCCCGACGCCGTACTTCCGCAGGGCCTTCTCCAGACGCAGACGCTCGTCCACCCGCAGGTCGGCCAACCCCTTCTCGAAGCGGCGCAGCTGCTCCTTCTCGAGGCCGGCCGCGGTGGCCAGGGTGCGGACACTGACCTGGGCGAGAGCGCGGCCGGCGCGCGCCACGTCGAAGGTCATCGGGGTGGGGTACATCAGACATTCTCGATTCTGCAGTTCTCGACGGGGATCCGGTCCATGATGGTCACGCCCCGGAGGAAGGGACAAGGGCGCGCCAGCCTAGAACCCGCTATGTGACAGGCTCGTCGCTGACGGAGACGAACCTGGCCGACGATCGGGGAGAATAGGGCGGTCATCACTTCCCCACCCCCGAGAAAGGGGGCTCCATGAGCCACGTGACCTCCTCCCCGCCCGCGACAGGGCCGGGTCTCAAGAAGACCCTCTCATCGCTCGACGCCTACGCCATGGGCTTCGGCGCCATGATCGGCTTCGGCTGGGTCGTCCTCGTGGGCGGCTGGCTCAAGGACGCCGGCACCTTGGGCTCGATCATCGCGATCGTCTCCGGCGGCCTGATCATGACCGTCGTCGCACTGGTGTACGCCGAGCTCGTCGCAGCGATCCCGAAGGCCGGAGGCGAGCATCACTACCTGCTGCGTGGCATGGGCGCGCGATGGAGCTTCCTCGGCTCGTGGGGCATCACGGGCGGATACATCTCGATCGTCGCGTTCGAGGCCGTCGCCCTCCCCCGCACCGCCGCATACATCTGGCCCGAGATCGAGTCGATCCCGCTGTGGAACGCCTTCGGCTCGGACGTCTACCTCGTCTGGGCGCTGGTCGGCGCCGGGGCCGCCGTGGTCATCACCTGGATCAACTACATCGGCGTCAAACTGGCCGGCATCGTGCAGACGATCGTCGTCGCCACGCTGCTCGTCATCGGCGCTCTCCTGGTGTTCGGGGCCGGAACGGGTGGCTCCGTCGCGAACTTCGAGCCGCTCTTCACGGACGCCCGGGGCCTCTTCACGGTGATGGTCGTCGTGCCGTTCCTCTTCGTGGGCTTCGATGTCATCCCTCAGTCGGCCGAGGAGCTCAACATGCCCCCTCGCCGCATGGGCGTGATGATCATCGTCTCGGTGGCCGCCGCGACCCTCTGGTACATCATGGTGATCCTGACGAACGCGTCCTCAATGCCCCGTGAGCAGCTCGTGAACGCCGACCTCGTGACGGCTGACGCCATGGCGGCCCTGTTCCACAGCCCGGCCATGGCCAACGTGCTGCTCGTGGGCGGCATGGCCGGCATCCTCACCTCCTGGATCGCCCTGCTCATGGGCGCGGCTCGCCTGCTCTACGCGATGGGCGTCTCTGGCATGCTGCCCCGCTGGTTCGGACACATCCACCCGAAGTACCGGACCCCGTCGAACGCGGTGCTGTTCATCGGCGTGCTCTCCATCGCGGCGCCGTTCTTCGGTGCGGGCGCCCTGGGCTGGTTCGTGGACTCCGGCTCCCCGTCCATCGTGTTCACCTACATGATGGTCTGCATCGTGTTCCTGCTCCTGCGCCGCCGCGAGCCGGGAATGGACCGCCCCTTCCGCGCGGGCGGCGCGACCACCGGGCGAGTGCTGGGCGTGACCGGTGTGATCCTCACAGCGGGGCTGCTCAGCCTCTACATCCCGGGGATGCCCGCCTCCATCGCCCCGATGGCCTATGCCTTCTTCGGCCTGTGGTGGCTGCTCGGCCTCGTCTTCCTCTTCCGCATCCCGCGCGGGATCACCCCGGGCGAGGACGCAGAGGAGCGTCTGCTGGAACGTCTGGCGCGTCGCTGACCCATCGCTCCCGCCACGCCGGCGGGACGCGGACGGGCCCGCCTCCGGTCACCGGAGGCGGGCCCGTCGTCGTCGTGGGGCGTCAGTCCTGGACGAAGTACATCTGCTTGTTGACGAACTCGTCCATGCCGAGCGGGCCGAGCTCGCGGCCGAAGCCGGAGCGCTTGACGCCGCCGAACGCCAGGCCCGGGCGCTGACCGAGTCAGTGCACTACCGGACAGCTATACAGCTTGCCCTCAGCATCGACATCCCAGCCGCCGCCGTCAATGTCATTGAAGTGCACTCGCACTATGACGGGATCGCCCATGTCTTCATCCCACAACACCGCGACGGGTTCCTCCCCACCTGGCGGTATGGGCGCAACATCCACAATCTTCTTGCCTAAGCGGTCGAAGACATACACGTTCGAGATCGCTGCTCCAGTTTGGTTTCTCGCTAGAGCCTTGTACGAGAAGGGGTCACTGGCTGGCTTTCCCTCGCTGTTCTGGAGGTGGTACTTCGTTAGGGTTTGGTCACCCGATACTCCGGCCACGCGGCGACGCTGCTGCTCCACCTCGCGCTGTTCCTCGAGCTTACGTTGGTTGACACCCTGGACGAGCGCGTACCGCACTGCGGCGACAGTGCCAAACCCGGCGACCCAGTCTGGGACTGAACCCCAGTCCTGATTCCAAAGCGATTCAGACTCCCCCGCCTGCGCCGCCAGCCATACGCTCATAGGGCGCAGCATAGACGCCCCTGACCGGGTCAGGGGCCTCCTCCTCCCTCTCCGTCTCTCTCCCGCGAGCGCGGGCCCCAGGTGCGCCCGCGTCCCCTTCGATGCGGAACGTCCCCGAGAAGCGGGGAGAGGGACGGAGAGGGAGTGTTAGGCAGCTGTGACCATCTGCTCGGCCTGGGCCAGCACGCGGTCGATGGTGGAGGAGCGCCACACGCCCCCGCCTCGGGCCGTCGGCATGCCCTCCTCGGTTAGGGTGCGGGCGATGTGGGAGACGCGGACGCCCTCAGCACGCATGCGGAGGATACGCTCGCGGACCTCGTCCGGGATCTCGTTGGGGCGGCCGAACCGGACGCCCTCGGCCTTCCGCTGGGCCATGCCCTCCCGGATGCTCTGACTGATCAGCTCCCGCTCATACTGCGCGGCGGACGCAAGCACGTGCGCCGTGAAGCGGCCCGCCGGGTCAGCGGTGTCGATGTTTGGTGAGAGGAGGACCAGCGCCCCCAGCCTCGGCGCTGGCAGCGGTCGAGTAGCCCGGCGAAGTCGGCGACCGAGCGGCTGACCCGGTCGAGCCTGACGGCAAGCAGGACGTCCGTCTCCCCTCGGTCGAGGCGGGTCAGGGCGGATTGGGGGCCGGGACGTTTCAGGGACTTGCCGGACTGGCCCTCATCCGCCACCACCTCGACGTCCCAGCCTCGGCGGTCGGCCTCGGCCGCGAGCGCGGCGCGCTGGGCGTTGAGGAAGGCTCCATGCTCGGCCTGGTCCTCGGTCGAGACGCGGACGTATGCGAGGGCCAGGGGGCGGGTGCGGGGGGCAGCTTGGCGGTGGTGAGGTCGCGGCGGCGCTCAGCGAGAACGGCCGGGGAAGCCTTGGCGCGGGCGGCGCGCGCCACGTCGAAGGTCATCGGGGTGGGGTACATGGGTCCTCGATTCGCGATGAGTGCGAGGGTGTCCGGTTCATGGTGGGCGCGGGACGCCCCCGACGCAACCGTGGGGCGGCCCGCCCCGGGGCCGTCGACGTCGAGTCCGGCGACTGCCCTCAGGCGCGGCCCGCGACGGCCTCCTTCATGGCCTCGTAGGCGTCCAGGGCCTCCCGCCGAGACACCGTCAGGTCCACCACCGGCGCAGGTGGGTACTCGCTGAGCGGCTGCACGGCCTCGGGCAGCCACTGAGCCACGTAGCGGCCCTCCGGATCGAATTTCGCGGCCTGAGTGTCCGGATTGAAAATCCGGAAGAACGGGGACGCGTCCGCCCCCGAGCCGGCCACCCACTGCCACGACACCGGGTTGTTCGCCTCGTCCGCGTCCACCAGCGTGTCCCAGAACCACGCCTCGCCTTCCCACCAGGGCTGCAAGAGGTTCTTGCAGAACAGGGAGGCCGCGACCATCCGCACCCGGTTGTGCATCCAGCCGCTCTCCCAGAGCTGGCGCATGCCGGCGTCCACGAGCCGGATGCCGGTGCGGCCGCGCCGCCACGCCTCGGCGAGCTCCTCATCCTGTCGGTAGGGGAACATGGCGAACTGCGGCCGCAGCGGCCGCTCATGCAGGTCGGTGTGGTGGAAGGTGAGGTGCCAGGAGAACTCCCGCCAGTGCAGCTGGCGGATCCAGGCCCGAGCGTCCTCGGCCGACACCTGCCCATCCACGGCCGCGCGGCGGACGGCATGCCAGGCGGTGCGCACGGACAGCTCCCCGCTGCGCAGCCGCGGGGAGAGACCGGTCGTGGAGTCCGCGTCCGCGGGGACGTCCCGGGTCGCGCCATAGTGGGCCACGCCCTGCGCCATCCGGGCCAGCCCGTCCAGGGCCGCGCGCTCCCCCGGATCCCAGTGCCGTGCCACGGTCTCTTTCCACCAGCGGGGGCGTTCGTCCAGCAGGCCCAGAGCCGGCAATCGGAGCAGCAGACCCTCCTCGTGCAGCCGGTCCAGCGCATCTCGGACGGCAGGCCCGGGCGGGTCCACGGGCTCGGGCACCTCCAACTCCGGTGCGATCTCCACCTCGGAGAGGGTGCGGTGGAAGGGGGTGAACACCCCGTACGGGCCGCCGACCTTCGTGGTGACCTCCCAGGGCTCCGCCAGCAGCGCCCCGGGGTGGCTGTGCGCCGCCACGCCGGCGTCCACCAGCATGGACTTGATGCGGGCGTCCAGGGCGCGGGACCGTGGCGCATAGCGGCGACTCCACCGCACCACGTCGGCCCCGAGCCCCGCGGCCACCGCCGGCACCACCGCCGCGGCGTCCCCCCGGGCGAACACCAGCGGCACCCCGAGGGCCTCGAGCCGGGGGCCCAGGGCCTCCAGGCTGCGGTGGTTCCACCAGCGGGCGGCCGCACCGAGGGGGCGGGCACCCAGGCGGCCGCCGTCCGCGTCCACTTCCGCCTCCTCCCGAATCCACAGCCCCACCACGGCGCCGCCGGAGTCACGGCCCTCCTCGCACGCGGCGGTGAGGGCCTCATGGTCGAGGGTGCGCAGGTCATCGCGCAGCCACAAGAGCGTCGTCATCGCTCCGGCACCTCCGCCCGCTGCCCCTCTTCCCGCCGGATGGCCTCACCGATCACGGCCGCCCCATGGCGTTGACGTGGACGGCTCCTGTCGGCGTCCCCCCACCGCACCGCCCCGTCGCCGCCGGCGCAGCGGTCCGGGAGGCGGCGGGGTCTGCCGCGAGGCGTGGGTGGGGCGGGCATGCGTGTACCCCACCATGCCCGCGGCCGCTTTTCCAGCCTTCAACGTCCGACGCCAGGGACACGGTCCGGCGACGGGTGCGGGCATGCGCTCACTGCAACGAGCTCATGGCCCCACGTCAGTCCTGGACGAAGTACATCTGCTTGTTGACGAACTCGTCCATGCCGAGCGGGCCGAGCTCGCGGCCGAAGCCGGAGCGCTTGACGCCGCCGAACGGGATCTCCGCCCCCTCGCCCGCCGGCGTGTTCACGTTCGCCATGCCGACCTCGAGCTGCCGGGCGACCCGCTCGGCCTGGGCCTCGTCCTGGGAGAACACGGCGCCGCCCAGGCCGTACTGGGAGTCGTTGGCGAGGGCGAGCGCCTCGTCCGCGGACTCCACCTTGTAGACGACGGCGACGGGGCCGAAGAGCTCCTCGCGGTAGGCGTCCATCTCGGAGGTGACGCCCGTGATCACGGCGGGGGCGAAGCGGGCGCCCGCCTCGTCCGTGACGGTCCCGCCGACGTGGACGGTCGCCCCCTGCTGCCGGGCCCGCTCCACCTGCTCGGCCAGGCCCTCGGCGGCACCGCGCGAGGACAGCGGGGTGAAGACCGTCGGGTCCTCGTCGACGGCCTCCCCGGGCTTCATGGCCTCCGCCAGGGACACCAGCTCGGCCACGAAGGCGTCATGGATGTCCGCCGAGACGATCATGCGCTTGTTGGAGTTGCAGGCCTGGCCCATGTTGTACATGCGGGTCGCCCACGCGGTGCGGGCGGCCTCCGCCGGATCCTCGGCGTCGAGCACGATGTAGGGGTCCGAGCCGCCGAGCTCGAGGACGGCCTTCTTGAGGTGCTGGCCCGCGAGCGCGCCGATCACGGCGCCGGCCCGCTCGGAGCCGGTCAGGGAGACGCCGGCCACGCGCGGGTCGGCGATGAACTCGGCGATCTGGTCGTGCGTGGCGAACACGTTGGTGTACACGCCGGCCGGCACGCCGGCGTCGTCCATGATCTGCTGCACGGCCAGGGCCGAGCGCGGGCAGATCTCGGCGTGCTTGAGCACGATCGCGTTGCCGAGCATGAGGTTCGGCGCGGCGAAACGGGCGATCTGGTAGTACGGGAAGTTCCAGGGCATGACGCCCAGCAGCACACCCAGGGGCAGGTGGCGGATCATGGCGCGGCCGCCCTGGAAGGTCTCGATGGGGCGGTCCGCGGCGAGGGTGGGGCCCTTGTCCGCGAAGTAGCCGAAGATGGCCGAGCTGAACTCCGCCTCCTCGACGCCCTCGGTCACGCGCTTGCCCATCTCGGTGGCGATGATCTGCGCGAGCTCGTCCTTGCGCTCCTCGAAGAGGTCCGCGACCTTCTGCACGATGGTGGCGCGTTCCTCGATGGGGCGGGCGGCCCACGCACGCTGGGCGGTCTCGGCGGCGGCCAGCACCTGGTCGACCTCACCGTCGGCGAGGGCGGGGAAGGTCTCCACGACCTGGTCGGTGCTGGGGTCCTGCACGCGATAGCCGGTGGGGGTGCTCATGAGTGGGTCCTCTCGTTCGGGTCCCGGACCACGGCAGTGCCGTCGTCGTCCGGACGGATGATCGGGATGGGTCGGGTCGAGTCCGTCTGCGGCAGGGTCTCGCCACGGAAGTAGGCCGGGTGGCGCAGCCGCGTCCACATCATCAGTACCACGCCGATCGCCAGCACGCCCATGCCCAGGACGAACACGGTGCCGACGCCGAACACGGAGGAGCCGGAGCCGTAGTCGGGGTCGGTGGAGTCCAGCGCGGTCACGCAGAACATCACCAGCAGCACGAGGCCGCCGATCAGCGGGAACAGGAAGGTGGTGAGGGCGTTGCCCACCGAGGTGAACCACTCGCGGCGGAAGTACCAGACGCAGGCCAGGGCGGTGATGCCGTAGTAGAAGCAGATCATCAGGCCCAGGGCGGTGATGGTGTCCCACAGGGCGTTCTCGGAGAGCAGCCGCGTGACGACGTAGAAGAGGCCGGCGAAGCCCGCGCACACCCAGGTCGCGAAGGCCGGGCTGTTGAACCGTGGGCTCAGCTCGGCGAAGCGCGCGGGCACGGCCCGGTAGAAGCCCATCGCCAGCAGGGTGCGGGCCGGGGAGACCATGGTGGACTGCAGGGAGGCCAGGGAGCTGACGAGGATCGCGCTGGACATGATGACGGCGAAGGGGCCCAGGATCGGGCCGGCGAGGACCGCGAAGATCGACTCCTGGTTGTCCGGGTTGCCCGCGCCCAGGCCCTCGGAGCCGATGCCCGCCCAGGAGATCACGGCCAGGGCGGACAGGATGTAGACGGCGATGATGACGAGCACGGTGACGGCGGCGGCCCGGCCGGGGGTGCGCTCGGGGTCCTTGGTCTCCTCGTTCATCGTGAGGGTCACGTCCCAGCCCCAGAACAGGAAGATGGACAGGGAGACGCCGGCCGCGACCACACTGAAGTCGCCCGCGGTGAACGGGTTGAACCAGTCCAGCTGCACCGGAGTGGGGTCGAAGCCCGCACCACGGGAGGACTGCGTCAGGGCGGCGACGGCGAATGCGCCGAGGGCCAGGATCTGGAAGGCCACCAGGATGTACTGCAGGTGCTTGGTGGTCTCCATGCCCCGGTGCGAGATCCATCCGGCCAGGGCCAGGTACACCAGGGTCAGGGGGATGTTGACCCACAGGTTGCCGGCCAGGTCCGCGATGGCCTGGCTCCCGGTGATCTGGGCGAGCAGCAGGAATGTGAAGTCGACGGCGACGGCCGCCAGGTTGGACAGCACGATCACGGAGGCGGCGATGAGACCCCAGCCGCCCATCCACCCGACATACGGCCCGAAGGCGTGCGTGGCCCAGGTGAAGGACGTGCCGGAGTCCGGCACCCGCGTGTTCAGCGCCCGGTAGCCGAGGGCCACCAGGAGCATCGGGATGAAGCCGAGCAGCAGGATCGCGGGCACGTGGGTGCCGACGGTGCTGATGGTCGGTCCGAGGCCCGAGGTCAACGTGTAGGCGGGGGCGACGACGGAGACGCCGATCACCACCGCCCCGAGCAGGCCGACCTTGCCGGCCTGGAGCCCCTTGTTGCTCACCCCGCCCGGGTTGAGGAGGTTGACCTGCTCGATGGCGGAGGTGGTCGGGTACACGTGCTCGTGTCCCTCGCTGTCGACGACGCGGCGTCGTGGAGTGGATGCGCTCATGAGGATGTCCTTGTCCGTCGGGCCGGTCAGCCGGTGGGCTGCCCCGCGTCGGTGGCTTCCCGCTCGGCGATGGCCAGGGCGGCGGCCTCGCCCATGCGGATCGCGCCGTCCACGTGCTGGTAGCCCTCGGCGGCGATGTCCGAGCACGCGTAGTGGATGGGGCCGGTCGGGCGGTTCTGGAGGTGGCCCCAGCGGGAGAGCCCGCCGAGGTCGTAGCTGGTGGCGTAGGCGCCTCGGGTCCACTCCTCGGCGGCCATGTCCGAGAGGAAGAACGCGATCGGCTCGAGAGTCCGGGGGCCGAGGTACTCGGCCATGGCGCCGAGGATCGCGGCCTTGCGCTCCTCCTCCGGCAGCGCCCACATCTGCTCCGCGTACACGTCGGAGACGAAGCCGACGAGGGTGCCGTGCGGGTCCTCCTCGCCCGGGGCGCCGCCGGCCAGATTCTCGCCGCGGTTGGTGTTGTCGTAGATCTCCTGGACGAGACGGCCGCCGCCGAAGCACGTGCCGGACAGGCCCTCCTCGCGCCAGAACGGGGTCTCGTACACGGCGTGCACCTTGATGACCAGGCCCATGGAGATGTGCTGGTGCGCGATCTGCTGCTCGCGCGGCATCGGCGGCTCGAAGGAGATGCGGCTGTAGAGGTTCGGCGGGACGGCCAGGACCGCGTAGCGGGCGTGCACCTCGTAGTCGTCGGTGAGCGCCACGACGTCGCCGGCGTCGCCGTCGTGCGCCACGCCGTTGCGCACGTCCGCGGCCACCCCGTTCTTCTCGTCCGCGGTGGTCGGGTCCGGCTCGGCCCAGCGCAGGGTGCGCACCGGCTGGCCCAGGACGACGTCGTCGCCCAGCTCGGCGGCCATGGCCAAGGACACGGACTGCATGCCGCCCTCGACGCGCTGGTCCAGGATGAAGTCCTCGTCCACCAGGTTGCGGAACGACCCCGCCGAGGCGGCCATGAGCAGCGCCTGGAGCAGGGAGAAGGTGTGGGAGGGCTTGGTCAGCATGCCGGAGGCGATGTAGATGGAGACGTTGTCGATGGCCTCCGGGTCGTCCGACTCCTGCTCCAGCCAGTGGCGGAAGGAGATCTTGTCCAGCTCGGCGGCCCGCGGGTGCTCCCACGGGGCGGCGGCGTCGATCTCGGCGGTCAGTTCGTCGATCTTGGCGATCAGGCGATCCATCTCCCGGTCCGTCTTCTCGGCCACCGGGAAGTCCAGGCCGTCGTAGACGTGGCGCTCTCCGCGCGGGTCCACATAGACGTTGCGACCGTCACGGAAGCGGGAGAACGTCGGCAGGCCGAGCTCCTCCACCAGGGAGATGAGGCGGGTCTGGTCCGGGGAGATCCACTGGCCGCCGATCTCGATGAAGTGGTCCTTGCCGTCGGCGCCCTCGACCAGGCCGTTCCAGGTGCGGCCACCGACGCGCCGACGCGCCTCCAGGACGGTGACGGACAGGCCCTGGGCCTTCGCGGTGCGGGCGGCCATGAGGCCTGCCGGGCCGGCGCCGATCACGACGACGTCGCTCGTCCGGCGCTCGCGGCCGGCGGTGGCGGGGGCGGTGGTCATGGGGTGCTCCTCTGGCGGGGACGGGGCATCGGGCGGGGCCCGGGTGAATGCCGTTCATTTAGAGTGTCGGCGCTCACTGTACGGGCCGCGCGCCGGGAAGGGAAGGCCGATCCGTGGCCGGCCTGACACCTCCTGCCCGTCCGACGGGTCAGAATGGCCGGATGGACGAGACCCCCGAACCGCCCCGGACGCGCCGCCGCCGCGGACGACCGCTCTCCCCCGCTCTGAGCCGCGAAGCGATCGCGGACGCGGCGCGCGCGGTCGCCCGCGCCGAGGGATACGAAGGGCTCACCATGGCGGCGGTCGGCCGTCGCCTGGGCGTGGCGCCGAGCGCGCTCTACAACCACATCAGCGGCAAGCATGAGCTGCTCGTCCTGCTGCAGGACGCCGTGATGGGCGAGGTCTCGCTCGTCGAGCTGGAGGCCGCGATCCGGGGCGAGGTGCCCGTCGACGCGGCCCTGCGGGCGTGGGCGCGCTCCTACCGGGACGTCTTCGCGGCCCATCCGCCGCTGATCCCGCTCATCGCCACCCTGCCGATCGAGGGTGCCCCGTCGACGCAGCGGGTCTATGAGACGGTGTGCGCGGTGCTGGCCCGGACCGGTCTGGCGCCGGAGCAGGTGCTGGCCCGGGTGATCGCGCTCGAGTCGTTCATCTACGGGTCTGCGTACGACGTCGACGCTCCGGCCGACATCTTCGAGGTGGCGGGGGCGCAGGAGCGGCTGCCCGCGCTCGGCGCGGCCGCCGAGGCGTTCCGGGCGGGTGGGGGCACGCGCGCGACGGGGGCGCGGAACCCCTACGCGGACGCACCCTTCGAAGAGGGACTGGACCTGCTGCTCGCGGGCCTCGGCGACTGACCCGCGGACTGCCGGCCACGTGTCAGGCCGGCACGGACGCGCCGCCCCTGCGTGTGAGAGGGGCGGCGCGTCGACGGACCTGTGCGCGGCGGGCTGTCAGTCGGTCAGACCCAGACGACGGCGGGCCGCGACCAGCACCCCCGCGGCGGCGGCGCCGAGGCCGGCCAGCCACCAGCCGGTGGACTGCCCCGTCTCGACGGTGTCCGGGGTCGTGTGCTGCTCGTCGGCGTCGCCCTCGACCGGAGCGGGCTGTTCGTCCTCATCCTCCGGAGCCGGGGCGGCCTCGTCGCCCCGGAACGCGGCGAGCGCCGCAGCGGTGTCCGGGTCGGTCAGGTCGAGCGGCTTCCCGTTGAGGACGCCGTCCTCGGCGTCGAGGAAGCCGTCGTACGCGGCGGGGATCTCCTCGCCGACCTGCACGGTGACGGTCTGGACGTGGGCGACGTGGTCGCTGTGGAAGTCGACGGCGAAGGTGTCCGTGCCGACGAAGCCCTCCTCGGGGATGTACCAGGCACGGAGCTCGGAGTGCTCCGAGTCACGGAACGCGAAGACCTCACCGTGGGCCGGCTCGGCCACGACCGCCGCGTAGGTGTTCTCCATCGTCGGCGCGGCGACCAGGTGGACGATTTCGGCGCCCTCCACCCCGGGTGCCAGCTGCATGGCCGAGTCCCAGACCAGGGGCCGGTCCCCGAGGTGGGTCATCTGCGGGCCGTCGACCGAGTGCACGGCCGTCCCCTGATCGTCGGCGAGGTCGGCGTCCGCCTGGAGCGTGATGCCCATGTTCAGCATCTGCCCGTCGGCCACGACGTCGTACCGCACGAGGCCTTCACCGGCCGCGCCGAGCGCGCGGCGGGTCTCCAGGACGTCCACCGCGCCGCCGTCGATGACGTCCAGGGCGGTGAACTCCACCTCCTGGCCGGCCTCCAGGCGGGTGCCGTCCTCGGCCACCGGGGTGAGCGTGAGCGTGAGGTCCTCCGGGTCGTAGCCGTCGTAGGTCTGGAAGAAGGCGGCGGTGACGTTCTCGTGGTCGACGGCCTGGAAGGAGCCGGCCTGGGGACCATGGGCGTCGTCCCAGGCGGCGGCGGGGCCGGCGAGGGCGACGGTGGTGATGAGGCCGGCGGCGGCGACGGCGGCGGGCAAGTGACGGCGAGAGGGACGACGGGTACGGATGACGGACATGGCAGCTCCTCACTGAGTCGGCCGGACAGGGCCGGCGGTCCCCGCCTCTGCAGCACCGGCGTTCCGGGCTCGATGGGTGGGGACGCCTCGAGTCTGTCCGCCGAGAGCCCGCCGTGAAAGGGCTGTGCGACGTCGATGCATGATCGACACGGGACCGCAACCCGGCCGTGACCGGCGGGTCTCGACGGCGAACCGGCTGCCACGACGACGAAGGCCCGGTCCATATGGACCGGGCCTTCTGACGGGTGGAGGTAAGGGGATTCGAACCCCTGACCTTCTGCATGCCATGCAGACGCGCTACCAACTGCGCCATACCCCCAGGTGGGTGGTGACTCCGTTTCCGGTGGACCGGCCGGAGCACCTGAATAGAATACCGGGCCTGCAGCCACCGTGCAAACCGGCCGGGCAGCGTCGATGGACCGCCGCGGCCCCACGGCCTAGCGTGCAGGGGATACCCCCATGCCCACCGCCAGACCAGGAGGTCCTGCATGCCCCCCACCGACGCACCGACCCGCACCGCGCTGATCGGCTATGGGTTCGCCGGGAAGACGTTCCACGTCCCCCTGCTCCACGCCACGGAGGGACTCGCGCTCACCCATGTCGTCTCGAGTCGCCCGGACGCGGTGCACGCGGACCTGCCGGACGTCGTCGTGGTGCCCGACATGGAGGCGCTCCTGGCCCGCCACGACGTGGACCTCGTGGTGATCGCCGCCCCGAACGACCAGCACACGCCGCTCGCGTGCACGGCCCTGAGGGCGGGCAAGCACGTGGTGGTGGACAAGCCGTTCACGCTGAGTCTCGCCGAGGCGCGGGAGCTGCGCGACCTCGCGGCCGCGACGGGGCGGGTGCTGCGGGTGTTCCAGAACCGCCGCTTCGACAGCGACTTCCTGGGCATCGCCGAGCTGGTCCGCTCCGGCCGGCTCGGGGACGTCGTCCACCTCGAGTCCCGGATCGACCGCTTCCGCCCGACCGTCCGGGACCGCTGGCGGGAAGCCGCGGTGCCCGGGGGCGGCATCTGGTTCGACCTCGGACCGCACCTGGTCGACCAGGCGCTCCTGCTCTTCGGCGTCCCCGATCGCGTGGACGCCGACCTCGCGGCCCTGCGCCCGGGCGCCCCGGTCGAGGACTGGACGCACTGCGTGCTGCAGTACCCGGGCCGGCGCGTGGTCCTGCAGGCGTCGATGCTCGTGGCCGGCGGCAGCCCGCGCTTCGCGGTCCACGGCACGCGCGGCACCGCGGTGAAGGAACTGCCGGATCGGCAGGAGGCTCAACTGAGCGCGGGTCTGCTCCCCGACGCCGAGGGCTGGGGCGTCGACCCCGACCCGATCCTCCTGCACGACGGGGAGGGGAACATCGAGCGCATCCCCGCGCCGACCGGAGCCCAGCAGCGGTCCTACGCGGGCGTGCGCGACGCGATCCTCGGCCGCCCGAACGGCGACGCCGCCACCCCCGACCAGGCCGTCGCCGTGATGGCGGTGCTCGAGGCCGCCGTCGCCTCGGCGCGGGAGGGTCGTGCGGTGGAACCCGCGCTCACGGCGGTGGAGCGCGCCGCGTTCCCGGGTGTGTCCCCCGCACCGACCGCGGCGGAGCGACATCACCGCAGTGCTGCAACGCGGTGATGTCGCAGGGCGGCGGTCGCCTTCCTGGGCCGTACAGGAGCCCGACGACGACGAAGGCCCGGTCCGTGTGGACCGGGCCTTCTGACTGGTGGAGGTAAGGGGATTCGAACCCCTGACCTTCTGCATGCCATGCAGACGCGCTACCAACTGCGCCATACCCCCAGATGTGGGCGTCACCCGCGATGTTCACGCGCCGTTTCCGACCCGTTCGCCTCGTTGGCAACTCGACCAGCGTACACGGTCCCCGCGCGGGCGCCAAATCGGCGTCCGGGCCGAGGCGCCCTCAGATGTTGTAGCCCTCGAGGGTCCAGTCGCCCCAGCCCTCGGCTCCGGTGTCGGCAGTGAACGCGCCCTGCAGCACGGCGGCGCGGGCGTTGTCGATCCGCTCCAGCGCCGCGAACGCCTCGCCTTCGTGGCGCAGCAGCAGCCCCACGGCCGCGCGGATCACGCCGCCGTGCGCCACGGCGAGCAGGGTGCGGGCACCCTGCCGGCCGTCGTCGTGAGGGTCGCCCGCCGTGCCGGCGCCGGCGCCGGCCGCCCAGTGCTGCGGCACGCGGCCGCGCAGCGCACCGAGCGCCCGCTCGCCGGCCGCGCGCAGAGTCTCCCCGCCCACGGGTCCGGCGTCGAGCGCCGGGACGGCGCGCCAGCTGCGGTGCTCCTCGGGCCACCGCTGCGCGATCGCCGTCAGCTCCAGCCCCTCCCAGTCCCCGCCGTGCAGCTCCATGAGCTGCTCGTCCAGGGCCAGGTCGGCCGCGCCCACGCGCGCCTCGAGGAGGATCTCGGCGGTGCGGCGGGCCCGCGCCAGCGGGGAGGCGACGGCCACCAGCTCGGCGGCCTCCTCGAGGAGGTCGCCCACGGGCCCGACCGCGGCGCGGCGGGCCTGGCGCTCCCCCACGGCGTTGAGCTCCACGTCCGTGCGGCCCTGGTAGCGGTCGCCCGCATTCCAGTCCGTCTCGCCGTGGCGCAGCAGGATCAGTCGCACTCCGTGCCCCGGGCCGCTCAGGAGGCGTGCGGGGCGGCGTCGTCCGCGGCGCCCTCGCCAGCGGCGTCCGGCCGCGTGTGCTCCTCGGCGAGGCCGAGGTCGATGGCCGGGGTGTCCTTCCACAGGCGGTCCAGCGCGTAGAACTCGCGGTCCTCGCGGTGCTGGACGTGGACCACGAAGTGGCCGTAGTCGAGCAGCACCCAGTGGCCGTCCGAGCGGCCCTCACGGCGCAGGGGCTTGAGCTGCTCCTCCTTGAGCAGGGCCTCCTCCACGCCGTCGACGATGGCATTGACCTGGCGCTCGGAGGCGCCGGAGGCGATCAGGAAGGCGTCCGTGAGGCCGAGTCGCTCGGCGACGTCGAACGCCACGATGTGGGTGCCCAGCTTGTCGGCCGCGGCGGCCGCGGCGACGGTGAGGGCGTCCAGGGTGGTCTGGGGAACGGTCAAGGGGTCTCCTCATCCGAGACGTAGAGATGATGCTTGGCGATGTACTGGACCACGCCGTCCGGCACGAGGTACCAGACGGGCCGGCCCCGGGCGACGCGCTCCCGGCAGTCCGTGGAGGAGATCGCCATGGCGGGGATCTCCATGAGGGACACGTCGTCCTTCAGGCCCATGTCCGTGAGGTCGTGGCCCGGGCGGGTGACGCCCACGAAGTGCGCCAGGTCCCAGAGCTCGTCCACGTCCTTCCACGTGAGGATCTGGCCCATGGCGTCGGCGCCGGTGATGAAGAACAGCTCGGCGTCCGGGTGCAGGCGGCGCAGGTCCCGCAGGGTGTCCACGGTGTAGGTCATGCCGGGGCGGTCGATGTCCACGCGGGAGACGGTGAACCGGGGGTTGGAGGCGGTGGCCACCACGGTCATCAGGTAGCGGTCCTCGGCAGGGGAGACCTGTCGGTCCGACTTCTGCCACGGCTGGCCCGTGGGGACGAAGATCACCTCGTCCAGCTCGAACTCGGCGGCCACCTCGGAGGCGGCCACGAGGTGCCCGTGGTGGATCGGGTCGAAGGTGCCGCCCATGATGCCGAGGCGACGACGACGGGCGCCTCCGGCGGTGGGCTCGGAGGCGGTGGTGCGGGAGGCGACGGCCATGCGCTCAGGCGGAGTCCGCAGGACGCCGCGCCGCCCCGGGGGTCCGGGACGGCGCGGCGGTCCGATGCGGAGTCAGTGGCCAGGGGTGTGCGAGCCGTGGCCGGTGCCGTGGTGCTGCACGGCGGTGGTGGGCTCGGGCAGGCGCAGGGCGCGCGAGCGCATGGACATGGTGGCCAGCAGCGCGGCCATGAGCAGCGCGAAGACGATGATGCCGTACCAGACGGTGGGGATCGGCAGCTCGTTCACGACGTGGTGGCCCTCGGCGGCGGCCAGGACGAGAGAGGTGTTCAGCATGGGTGCTCCTCGGTGCAACGGGTCAGACGGCCGGGCCGAGGCCGGGCCGCAGGGGTCCTGTGGTCCATCCTAGCGCCGGTCAGCGACGGACCTGGCCGTCGCCGCGCAGGATCCACTTCGTGGTGGTCAGCTCCTCCAGGCCCATGGGCCCGCGGGCGTGCATCTTCTGGGTGGAGATTCCGACCTCGGCCCCGAGGCCGAGCTCGCCGCCGTCGGTGAAGCGGGTGGAGGCGTTGACGATCACGGCCGCCGCATCCACCTCGGTGATGAACTGCTCGGCCGCCGCGAGATCGTTGGTGACGATGGCCTCGGTGTGGCCCGTGGACCAGCGGCCGATGTGCTCGATCGCCTGGTCCAGCGAGTCGACGATCCGCACGGCCATGTCCATGTCCAGGTACTCGGTGCCCCAGTCCTCCTCGGTGGCGTCCACCGCGTCCCGGGCGTGGTCGCCGCGGTCCGTGGGGCCGGGCAGCCAGGCCTTCGCGGCCTCGTCCACGTGCAGCAGGACGCCGCCGCGCATGAGGGCGCGCAGCACCTCGCGGCCGGTCTCCTCCGCCTCGCGGTGGATCAGCAGGGTCTCGGCGGCGTTGCACACGGAGGTGCGGTGCGTCTTGGCGTTGAGGGCGATCTCCACGGCCATGTCCTTCGGGGCGGAGGCGTCCAGGTACAGGTGGACGTTGCCCTCCCCCGTCTCGATCACGGGCACGCGGGCCTCGCGGACCACGCGCTGGATGAGCTCGCGGCCGCCGCGCGGCACGAGCACGTCCACCGCGCCGCGGGTGGCCATGAGGGCGGCCACGCCGGGGCGGCCGAGGTCGTCGATGCCCTGGACCACGTTGGGGTCGAAGCCTTGGTCCGCCAGGGCCTCGCGCAGCACCTGGATCAGCACGGCGTTGGTGCTCTGGGCGGCCGAGCCGCCGCGCAGGATCACGCCGTTGCCGGACTTCAGGGCGATGCCCGCGATGTCCACGGTCACGTTGGGGCGCGCCTCGTACACAGCGCCCACCACGCCCAGGGGCACGCGGGTCTGGGTCATCCGCACGCCGTTGGGCAGGGTCCCGCCCCGCACGACGGCGCCGACGGGGTCCGGCAGGGCGGCGAGGGCCTCGAGGCCGAGCGCCAGTGCCTCGACGCGCGGCTCGTCCAGCTTCAGGCGGTCCAGCAGGGCGGCGGAGGTGCCGGCCTCGGCGCCGCGGGCGCGGTCCTCCTGGTTGGCCGTGATGATCGCGGCCGCGTTGGAGCGCAGCGACTCGGCCATGTGGCGCAGGACGGCGTCCTTGCGGGTGCGGCCCGCGGTGGCCAGCTCCGGGACGGCCAGGCGGGCCCACTCCGCGCGCTGGCGGATCGCGTCCACGACCTCCTGCGAGGGGGCCTCGGCCTCCTGGCCGGCGGACTGGTCCTGGGGTGCGGTGCTCTCCTGGTTCTCCATGCCGCCCACCCTACCGAGATGACCGGACCCGGAACGAGGCCGCGGCGTCGTGCGACGCGCGGCGCCGTCGGGCCGCCCGCGCCCCGGGACCGGGGTCAGCGGCGCGGCGGGGCCAGGCGCACCCAGTCGTCCGCGTGCACCACCACGCCGTCGTAGCCGGCGCCGAGGTCCTCCTTGAGGTCGGACGTGGAGCGCCCGAGCATCCGGGGCAGCTGGGACGAGGAGTACTGCACGAGCCCGCGTGCCAGCACGCGGCCGGTCGCGTCGAGGATCTCGACGACGTCGCCCGGCGTGAACCGGCCGCTGAGGCCGGTGATGCCCGCGGCGAGCAGGGAGCGGCCGCGGTCGATCGCGCCGGCCACCGCGCCGTCGTCGATCACGAGCTGGCCGCGCACCTCCGCGGTCAGGCCCAGCCAGGCCGCGCGGGCCGACCGGCGGCGGCCGGTGGCCTCGAACCACGTGCCCACGTCCTCCCCCGCGAACGCCGAGCCAGCGTTCGGGGCCGAGGTGAGCAGGGTGGGGATGCCGGTGGTCGCCGCGATGCCCGCCGCGTCAACCTTGGTGACCATGCCGCCCGTGCCCACGCCGGCCGAGCCGGGCACGTGCACGTCCACGCCCTCGAGGTCCGCGTCCGTGGCGACCACGGGGATGCGGCGCGAGTCCGGAAGCGAGGGGTGGCCCGTGTAGAGCGCGTCCACATCCGAGAGCAGCACGAGCAGGTCCGCCTTGACGAGGTTGGCGGTGAGCGCGGCGAGGCGGTCGTTGTCGCCGAACCGGATCTCGCGCGTGGCCACGGCGTCGTTCTCGTTGACGATCGGCATGACGTCGAGGGTGAGCAGCCGCGCCAGCGCGCGGTGCGCGTTGGTGTACTGCGTGCGGCGCATGAGCTCCTCGGCGGTGAGCAGCACCTGCGCGACCTCCGTCTCGTGGCGCCCGAAGCTGTGCGTGTAGTGCGCCAGGAGCCGGCCCTGGCCCACCGCGGCGGCCGCCTGCTGAGTGGCGGTGTCCTTGGGGCGGCGGTCCAGGCCGAGGTGCGGGAAGCCGGCGGCGATCGCGCCCGAGGAGACCAGCACCACCTGGGTGCCCCGCCCGCGCAGCTCCGCGATGACGTCCACGAGGCGGTCGATGGCCGCCACGTCCAGGCCGGTCGCGGTGGTGAGCGAGGACGAGCCGATCTTGATCACGACCCGGCGCGCCGCGGCCATCGTGTCCCGCGTGGTGACGGGGTTGGCCCGCGGATCCTCCGCGCCACGGGTGGCGGGGGTGGGGTAGCGGGTGACGACGGTGCGGCGTGCGCTCATGCGATCAGTCCTCTCGGTCGTACGTCTCGGTCCAGAGGCCGGAGCGGCGCTCGGCCTCCATCTCGGCGCGTGTGGCGGCGCGGGCGGCGCGGCGCTGGTCCTGCTCCGCCCGCTTCTCCGCGCGGGTGGCGCGCGTGCGCTCGTCCAGGCGCAGGTCGGTGCCGCGCGGGCCGGCCAGCAGCTCGGCGCCGGCGGACAGGGTGGGCTCCCAGTCGAAGAGCACGCCCGAGGCGTCGTCGCCGATCACGACGGCGTCGCCCGGGGTGGCGCCGGCCTTGAACAGGGCGTCCTCCACGCCCACGCGCTGCAAGCGGTCGGCCAGGTAGCCGACGGCCTCGTCGTTCTGGAAGTCGGTCTGGGCGACCCAGCGCTCCGGCTTCTCGCCGCGGATGCGGAACAGCGGCTCGAGGTTGCGCTCCTCGCGGCGGACGGTGAACTCGGCGTGCTCGCCCTTGCGGCGGTGCCGGCGGGGCACCTCCACGGGGGCGGCCGGCTCGGGCTCGGGGACCCGCTCGCGGGCCTCGGTGACGAGCCCGGCCATGGCGTACTTGAGCGCCTCCAGGCCGTCGCGGGCCAGCGCGGAGATGTCGAACACGCGCAGGCCGCGGCCCTCGAGCTCGGCGCGGACCATCTCGGCCATCGCGGCGCCGTCGGGCAGGTCGGTCTTGTTCAGGGCCACCAGGCGCGGGCGCTCGTTCAGGGGCACCACGCCCTCGCCGCCCTGGGAGAACACGGGCTCCACGGCGTACGCCTCGAGCTCGGCCTCGATGGCCTCGAAGTCGGCGATCGGGTCCCGGTCCGACTCGAGGGTGCCGCAGTCCAGGACGTGCACGAGGGCCGCGCAGCGCTCCACGTGGCGAAGGAACTCCAGGCCGAGGCCGCGCCCCTCGGAGGCGCCGGGGATCAGCCCGGGCACGTCCGCCACGGTGAAGCGGACCTCGCCGGCCTGGACCACGCCGAGGTTGGGCACGAGCGTGGTGAACGGGTAGTCGGCGATCTTCGGGCGCGCCGCGGAGATCGCCGCGATGAGCGAGGACTTCCCAGCCGAGGGGAAGCCCACGAGGGCGACGTCGGCGACCGTCTTGATCTCCAGGGTGAGGTCGCGGCTCTCCCCCGGCAGGCCCAGCAGGGCGAATCCGGGGGCCTTGCGCTTGACCGAGGACAGCGCGGCGTTGCCGAGGCCTCCCTGGCCGCCGGCCGCCGCGGTGTAGGACGCGCCCTCGCCCACGAGGTCGGCCACGATGTTGCCCTGCTCATCCTTGACCACCGTGCCGTCCGGCACCGGGATCACGAGGGACTCGCCGTGCTTGCCGGCGCGGTGGTCGCCCATGCCCGGCTGCCCGTTCTCCGCCGAGCGGTGCGGGGCGTGGTGGTAGTCGAGCAGGGTGGTGGTCTGGGAGTCCACCACCAGGGTGATGTCGCCGCCGTTGCCGCCGTTGCCGCCGTCGGGACCGCCCAGGGGCTTGAACTTCTCGCGGTGCACGGAGACGCACCCGTGCCCGCCGTTGCCGGCGGTGAGGTGGAGGACCACGCGGTCCACGAAGGCTGCCATGGGAGTGCTCCTTGAGCTGGAGGGGGGTCGGACGGGCGGCCACGGAGGCCGGGGACGCGCACGGCGGGGGGGGGGGGTGGGGGGGGGGGGGGGGGGGGGGGGGGGGGGGGG
>NZ_JANQCJ010000040.1:0-17091 GCF_024723355.1 Micrococcus sp. HG099
GGCCCCCTGCGCGTCGGCCTCGGCGGGCTCGCGGGGGGCGGCCAGCGGGGTGTGCAGGTGCGCCTCGGCCAGCGCCTCGAGAGAGGTGTCGCGGCGGTCCGGCTGGATGAGGTAGGCGGAGAGCAGGACGTCGTCCACGACGCCGTCCAGGGGCGTGCCGGCCTCGAGGGCGGTCGCCTCGGCGGGCTCGGCGATCGCCTTGAGGACGCGCTTGAGATCGTGGACGGCCTTGGAGAGCCCGCCCTCGCCGAGGGCCTCCCGCAGGGCGGCCAGCAGCGCGGGGTCGGGCGCGTCGGCGTCGAGGCTGACGTGCAGGCCGGCGTGCTCGCCCACGAGGGCGACGCCCACGGCGGTGCCGAAGGTCCCCGGCACGGGCACCTTGCGCTTGGGCAGCAGGGCCGGGCCCTCCACATCCACGTGCACGCCGAGCAGGTTCCCGGCCTCGGCGGCGAGGAAGTCGGCGACGTCTTGGGCCGTGGCGGCCTCGGTGAACTCCGGCGCCTCCTCCACCTGGGCGGCGGGCGCCGTCTCGCCGAGCCGTTCGGAGAACACCTCGAACACCCGCTCGCGGATGCGGTTGAACTGCAGGGCGTCGAAGAGCTCCTCCACGGGCTCCCGCTCGGGCATCTCCAGGGCCATGGCCTCAAGGCCGATCGGCAGGTCCAGGTCCCGGACGAGGGCGTTGAGGCGGCGGTTGCGGCGCACGTCGTCCAGGTGGGCGCGCAGGGCCTCGCCCTTCTTGCCCTTGATCTCGTCCGCGTGGGCCAGGACGCCGTCCAGGTCCCCGTACTGGGTGAGCCACTTGGCGGCGAAGCCGGGGCCCACCCCGGGCACGCCGGGCAGGTTGTCCGCCGCCTCGCCCACGAGGGCGGCCAGCTCCGGGTACTGGGCCGGGGACACCCCGTACTTGGCCATCACCGCGTCGGCGTCCATCGGCGGGATGTCCGAGACGCCCTTCTTCGGGTAGAGCACGGTGGTGCGCTCGGAGATCAGCTGGAACGCGTCGCGGTCGCCGGAGACGACGACGGCCTCCCAGCCGGCCTCCTCGGCGCGGGCGGAGAGGGTGGCCACGATGTCGTCCGCCTCGTAGCCCTCCAGGGTGATCGTGGGGATGCCCAGGGCCTCCATGACCTTCACGGTCAACTCGATCTGCCCGGCGAACTCCGCGGGGGTCTCGGAGCGCCCCGCCTTGTACTCGCCGTACTCCTCGGAGCGGAACGTGGGGCCCGAGAGGTCGAACGCGACCGCCACGTGCGTGGGCCGCTGCTGGCGGATCATGGTGAGCAGCATGGCGGTGAAGCCGTACACGGCGTTGGTGTGCTGGCCCGTGTCCGTGGCGAAGTTCTCGGCGGGCAGCGCGTAGAACGCGCGGAACGCCATCGAGTGACCGTCCAGGACCAGCAGGCGCTGCGGGTCCTCCGGGGTCGGATCTGCCGCCATGGGTGCTCACGTCTCCTCTCGGCGCGCGGCGCGGTCGCGCCCGTCGCGTGTGCCAGCCTAGTGGCCATGACCGACCACGCCGAGCGCGCCGACGCCGCCCCCGCCCCGACCTCCGACCTCGTCTACCGGCCCGGGGTGACCCCCGAGCTGACGGACGCGCAGCTGGAGGCCGCGTGCGCCGCCGCGGGCCTGACGCCCGAGCTCGTGGCCGCCCTCGGCGGGGCCACCGTGAGCCCCCTGGCCCAGAAGATGGGCATCCGCTTCCTCGAGCTCACCCCCGAGCGCGCGGTCGCCACGATGCCCGTCGCCGGCAACGAGCAGCCCGCCGGCCTGCTGCACGGCGGCGCCCACCTGGTGCTCGCCGAGTCCCTCGGGTCCATGGCGGCGAAGCTGCACGCCGGACCCGAGCGCGGCGTCGTCGGGATCGAGATCGGCGCCACCCACCACCGCGCCGCCCGCTCCGGGCTGGTCACGGGCACGGCCACGGCGATCCACCTCGGCGGCACGCTCACCACCCACGAGGTGGTGATGACGGACGAGCAGGGCCGGCGCCTGTCCACCGCCCGCATCACGAACATGGTGCTGCGCGGGCGCGGCTGAGCCGCCGGGCGGGCGCGCTCGCACAGCGCCGGCGCGCAGGCGGTGCCCGCGTTCAGGCGGCGCCCGTGCTCAGGACGCGTCGGGGGTGCGCGGGGCGGGCTCGCCGTGCTCGCGGCCCGGCGTGTCCTCGGCGAGCTCG
The DNA here is from genome assembly GCF_024723355.1 of Micrococcus sp. HG099. Taxonomy (NCBI): domain Bacteria; kingdom Bacillati; phylum Actinomycetota; class Actinomycetes; order Micrococcales; family Micrococcaceae; genus Micrococcus; species Micrococcus sp. HG099. The sequence goes on from NZ_JANQCJ010000040.1 coordinate 2,180, forward strand.
TCGTAGTGGCCCGGGTTCATGGGCACACCCGTGAGGTACGCAGAGCGGCCCAGGGCCATGGTGGCCACGGCGGCCGAGCCCAGCTGCAGGACCACGATCAGGGCGACCTTAACGACGTTTGCCACGCTCGGGGCGAGCACGAGCCCGCCCACCACGATGAGGATCATCCCCACGCCGCCGGCCGTGCCGGTCGCGGAGATGCGGGTGTACGGGTCGGGGAAGCGGATGAGGCCGAGCCCGGCGGTGACGAACACCAGGGCGCCGGCCACCACGAGCACCGAGCCGATCACGGTCAGGACGAGGTCCACGGCGTCCTCCTCAACGCTTGCCGCGCGTGAGCGCGCGGGCCAGGGACATGCCGGACAGGAACGCGACGATCGCGGCCACCAGGACGAGGTCGAAGGTGAACGGGTTGTCCATGCGCACGCCGAACAGCACCAGCATCCCGAGGATGCTGAACGTGAGCAGGTCGCCGGAGACCGCGCGGTCCGCGTCGAGCGGGCCCTTCACAATCCGGTAGGCCGAGACCAGCGCCGCCACGGCCAGCAGGGCCACGGCCACGTCGATCCCGAGGTGGGACCAGTCGTAGTCCACCGGCATCAGGCCACCCCCTGCTTCCGCATCGCGTGGAGCAGCCGGCGCTCCATGTCATGGATCTCCCCGCGCAGGGCGTCCGCGTCGTCCGCGTAGAGCCCGTGCACGTAGAGCAGGCGCGTCGCGCCCGGGTCCCCCGGCTCCTCGCCGCGGGCGCCGGCCCGGCGCGTGCCGAGCGTCAGCGTGCCCGGGGTGAGCGTGATGAGTGCGGAGAGCAGGGTCACCTCCGCGTCCGTGCGGCAGTTGCTGCGGATCCGGGCGATCCCGGAGCGCGCCTGGTCGCCGGGCGTCACCAGGTCCTTGAGGACGGCCTCGGAGGAGGTGACCAGCGCCCAGGCGTACCAGCACCAGAACACCAGCCAGCGCCAGGGCCAGGACAGCGCCGAGGCGCGGCCCGGCGCCAGCACCACGGTGCCGTCCGCGGGGACGTGCCGGTCGGATGAGGGGTCGGCGTGCACGGGGTCAGCTCCTCTCGAGCCGTCGGTCGGGGTGCTCGTCACGGGGCCAGCACCGCCTCGATGTACCGCGCGGGGTCCAGCAGGCCCTGCGCGGCGACGTCGGTGAGGGTCCACAGCGCCTGGCCGGCGAGGCCGAGCACCAGGGTGGCGGCCGCGAGCACGACGCCCGGCATCGCCAGGCGGACCGGGATGCGCGAGCGCGTCACGTCCTCGTCCGCGGCGAAGGTGACCGGCAGGACGCCGGTGGGCGGGTCGATGGTCTGGGTGGAGGTCCACGACTCGGTCCGCTCGTGGTCCGTGCTGGAGCCCCGGCCCGAGGGCCCGGTCCGCTCCGCGCCGCGCCCCACCACGGGCAGGGCGGCGGTGGCCAGGCGCTCCCGCAGGCCGTGCGGCGTCCCGGGCTCGCCCCAGAACCAGGCGTCCCACACGCGCAGCAGCGCCCACAGGCTCACGAGGCTGCCCACGAGGACCACGGCGACCGTGACGAGGCGCCCGGCCTCGACGCCCGCGGTGACCAGCATGAGCTTGCCGACGAAGCCGGAGAACGGCGGGATGCCCACGATCGAGAGCAGCCCCACGAAGAAGACCACGGCGATGAGCGGCTCGCGCTTGGCCAGTCCCCGCAGATCTGCGAGCCGCCCGGTGCCGTAGCGCACCTCGACGGCGGCCGTCGCGGCCAGCAGGCACCCCATGGCGACCATGTGGTGGACGAGGTAGAACAGGCCCGCGGACAGCCCCAGCTGCGTGGACAGCCCGAGCCCGACGAGGATGCCGCCGATGCCGCTGACCATCTGCCAGGAGAGCACGAGGCGCACGCCGTGCACGCCGACGGAGGCCAGGGCGCCCACGGCCAGCGTGAGCCCGGCCAGCGCGAGCAGCAGCGGCAGGAAGCGGGCGTCGTTGTCGAAGAGCACGGAGAACACCCGGTACAGGGCGTAGACGGCCACCTTGGTGTGCAGGGCGGCGAAGATCGCGGTGACCGCGGGCGACGTCGAAGGGTAGGCCCGGGCCAGCCAACCGTGCAGGGGCACGACGGAGGCCTTGATGGACAGGGCGAACAGCACGAGGCCGCCGGCGATCGCCACCCGTTCGTCCCGCGCCGCCGCCCCGGCCATGACGGCGAGGTTGACGGTGCCGGTGAGGGCGTAGAGGAAGCCCACGGCCACCACGAGAATCGTGGAGGTGAGCAGGTTCAGCGTCACGTACAGGCGGGCGCCGTCCACGCGGCGCAGCGGCTCGCGGCGGTTCGCGGAGAGGACGTAGAGGCCGTAGCTGGGCAGCAGCATGACCTCGATGAACACGAAGAGGTTGAACAGGTCCGCGGTGAGCAGCGCCCCGTTCACGCCGGCCATCAGCACGAGCATGAGCGGGCCGAAGTACAGCGAGTTCACCACGCGGGTGCCGTGGGCCAGGTTGACGCCCACCAGGGTGAGCAGGCTCGTGAGCAGGAGCATGAGCCCCGTGAGCATGTCCGCGGCGAAGCCGATGCCGATGCCGCCCGGCCAGCCGCCCACGGAGGTGGCGAGCACGTCGCCGTCGAGAGAGCGGGCGATGATCAGCGCGCCGGCGCCGGCGGTGAGGGCCAGGACCAGCGCGACGACGAGCCGGTGCACGCGCGGCCGGTCGCCGGCGAGGGTCAGCAGGCCGGCCGTGATCAGCGGGCCGGCGACGAACAGGGGCAGCAGCTGCCCGAGCGCCTCGGGGCTCATGCGCGGCCCCCGTCCCGGGCCTCGGCCTCGCGGCCCAGGCGGGCGGCGGCGGCGCGCAGCTCCTCGCGCGGGAAGCGGGCGTCCGCGGCGGCCTGCTCGAGGGGGTCCGGCGCCTCGTGGCCGTCCGCCACGGCGTCGTCGTCACGGCCGGTGACGGCCAGGGTGAGCAGCAGGACGGTGATCGCGAAGGCGATCACGATGGCGGTGAGCACGAATGCCTGGGGCAGCGCGTCGGCCTGGGTCTCGACGTCGCCGCGGCCGGCGAACGGCAGGCCGCGGCGGTCCGTGCCGCCGGCGGCGATGATCGCGAGGTTGGCGGCGTGCCCGAGCAGCACCATGCCCAGGATGACGCGCAGCAGCTCGCGCTTGGAGAACAGGTAGAACGCCCCGAAGGTCAGCAGTCCCACCGTGATGGCGATGGTCATCGGCTCGTCTCCTCTCGTGCGGCGGCGGGGGTCGGCGCCGTGCCCGGCGCCGTGGTCGGCTCAGCGGCCTGCCCAGCGGCCGGGTCGGCGGTCGGCGACGTGGGATCGGGCTCGATCCCCGCCTCCGTCTCCGAGCGCTCGGGTCCGAGCAGGGAGAAGGCCGCGACGATCAGGCCGAGCACGGCGAGGTAGACGCCCAGGTCGAACGCGAGCGTCGTGGACAGGCCGTAGCCGAGGATCTTGACGCCGGCCGCTCCGAGGAAGCCCTTGCCCGTGAGGTAGCCGGCGACGCCGGTGAGGGCGCCCAGGGCGATGCCGCCGCCGATCAGCGTGAGGTACGGCCACTGCAGCCGGCGGTCCGTGTCGTGGTCCGCCGCCAGGTAGAGCAGGGCGTAGCCGGCGCCGGCGACGAGGGCGGCGATGAAGCCGCCACCGGGCTCGTAGTGTCCGCGCAGCAGCAGGAGCACGGAGAGCGCGATGATCAGCACCCCGAAGACGCGGCCGAACACCCGGATGTGCACGAGGTTCTCGCGCACGTGCGCCAGGGGCGAGCGCAGGTCCACCGCCGAGCGCTGGGGCGGGGCCGGGCGGCGGTTCAGCAGCAGGGCGGCCACGGTCAGGCCCGTGGCGCCGAGGACGGTCATCTCCCCCAGGGTGTCCAGCGCGCGGAAGTCCACGAGGATCACGTTGACCACGTTCACGCCGCCGGCCTGCGCGTAGGTCTGGGTGAGGTAGAAGTGCGCGATCTCGGACATCTCGCTGCGCCCGGTGAAGGCCAGGACGCCGACGGTGGCGGCCACGCCGGCGATGGTCGCGGCGACGACGGCCTGCACCCGGCGGGGGGCCGCCTCGTCCCGGAACCGCCCCGGCAGGCGCCGCAGCAGCAGCACCATGACGCAGACGGTGAGCACCTCCACGAGCAGCTGGGTGAGCGCGACGTCCACGGCGCCGAGGGTGAAGAACCACAGGGTCACGCCGAAGCCCACGACGCCGACCACCACCATGGCGCTGATGCGGGTCTTCGCGCGGATGGTCGCCACGACGCCAGCGCCCACGAGGAGCACGAGCGCCCAGTCGTGCCACCGGGAGGGGGTGCCCACCACGGCGGGCAGGTCGTCCACGGTGAGCGCGCCGGCCAGGGCGAAGGCCCCGAGCACGAGGGCCGGGATCAGCAGGTGCACGCGCGGGGCGATGGTGCCGGAGGACCGGTCCACGAGGGCGCCGAGCGAGACGAGGCCGTGCCGGGCGGCGTCGACCGCGCCGAGGCCGGAGAACGGCAGCGCGGCGCGCGCGGCGATCCGCTCGACCGGGCGGCGCAGCAGCACGAGGACCACGCCGGTGGCGATGACGGCCGCGGAGACCAGCAGGGCCGGGTTCACCCCGTGCCACAGGGCCAGGTGGGCGTGCACCTCGGTGCCGGAGGCGGCGTGCGCGGAGGCGGAGACGGGGGCGTCCAGCACGTGCGGGACAAGGCCGAGCACGACGCCGGCCGCGGCGGCCAGCACGGGCATCGCCCAGAACGCGGCGGGCGCCTCGTGGACCTCCTCGCCGCGGCCGGACTCCCAGGGCTCGGGCGCGCCGGCGGGGCTCGGCCCCCACAGGCCGAGGGCGCCGAGCACGAGGCGGCCGGAGTAGGCGACCGTGAAGACGGAGGCCAGGGCGATGGCCGCCGTGACGGCCGGGCCCGCCCAGGCCGGCCCGGGGGTGCCGAGGGCGGCGTCGAGCAGGCCCTCCTTGGAGACGAAGCCGAGCAGCGGCGGGATGCCTGCCATCGACAGGGCGGCCACGGCCAGGGCGGTGCCCGTGACCGACAGCCGAACCCGCCGGCCGGCCAGGACGCGCAGGTCCCGGGTCCCGGCCTGGTGGTCCACGACCCCGACGAGCATGAACAGGGAGCTCTTGAACAGCGCGTGCGCCACGGTGTGCACGATCGCGGCGGTCAGGGCCGCGGGGGTGCCGATGCCGATGACGGCGGTCAGCAGGCCCAGCTGGCTCATGGTGGAGTAGGCCAGCAGCCCCTTGAGGTCGTGGCGGCGGATGGCGGCCACCGCACCGAACACCGCGGTGGTCAGGCCGGAGATGAGCAGCAGCGCGGACCAGACGGCGTGGCCGGCCAGCACGGGGCTGAACACGAGCAGCAGGAACACGCCGGCCTTCACCATCGCCGCGGCGTGCAGGTACGCCGAGACCGGGGAGATGGCCACCATGGAGTCCGGCAGCCAGGACTGGAACGGGAACTGGGCGGACTTCGTGAAGGCCGCCACGGCCAGGAGCACCGCGAGCACCGTGCTGAGCGTCGGGTCCTGCCAGATCCCGCTGTCGAGCACCCCGCTCAGGGACGCGGTGCCCGTGGTGGCGACCATGGTCGCGACCGCGGCCAGCAGGGCGAGCCCGCCGCCGACCGTCACGAGCAGCGTGCGGATCGCGGGGTCGCGGGCGTGGTCGCCTGAGCGTCCGATGAGGAAGAAGGAGGCGAAGGAGGTGAACTCCCACGCGACGAACAGGACGACGAGGTTGTCGGCGAGCACCAGCAGGAGCATGGAGGCCGCGAACGCCGTCATGAGGAGGTAGAACGTGCCGTGCCGGTGCACCGCGGGGTCGCGCCCCAGGTAGCGGCTGGAGTAGGCCAGGATCGCGGCGCCGATCACGAGCACGATCATGGAGAACACGAGGGCGAGGCCGTCGAGGCGCAGGTCCAGGTCCACCCCGATCGCGGGGATCCACGGGTGGTGCTCCGCCTCGACGCCGCCGCTCCAGGCCGCGGCCAGCACGCCTGCGGCGGCCAGCAGCGGCAGGGCGAGCACCCAGCCCGCGTCCCTGCCCAGCCGGCGGGAGACCGGCACGGCGGCCGCCACTGGGAGGAGGGTCAGCAGGAGGCTGGTCAGGAGCACGGGACACCCTCGGGTTCGGTCGTACGGACGCGGATGCGGCGGTGCGGACCGTGGCCGCACGCCTGCGGTGCCCGAAGTGGGACTCGAACCCACACGCCTCTCGGCACCGCATTTTGAGTGCGGCGTGTCTACCGATTCCACCATTCGGGCAGGGCCGCCCGGAGGCGGGGTGGGACCACCCTATCAGCGCCCCGGAGCCCTCCGGCCGGCGGGAACACGAACCGACCCGCCCCGGACGGGGGCGGCGCGGGGCGGTAGCCTGGAGGCCGACCGGCGTCGCCACCCGCGGCGCGCCGCCCGGCCCTGCACGCGAAGGAGCTGACGTGTCGATGACGACGCCTGCCGAGGGGACCGGCCTGCGGGCCGTCGTCGCCGAGGACGAGACCCTGATCCGCCTGGACCTGGTGGAGGTGCTGACCGGCGCCGGCTACGAGGTGGTCGCCGAGGCCGGCGACGGCGCCGCCGCCGTGGCCGCGGTGCGCGAGCACCGCCCGGACATCGTCGTGATGGACGTGCAGATGCCCGTCATGGACGGCATCGCGGCGGCGAGCGAGATCGCGCAGGAACGCCTGGCCCCGGTCGTCATGCTCACCGCGTTCAGCCAGCGCGACCTCGTGGAGCGCGCCCGCACGGCCGGCGCCATGGCGTACGTGGTCAAGCCGTTCACCGAGCACGACCTCGTGCCCGCAGTCGAGCTCGCCGTGGCCCGATTCGAGGAGCTGCGCAGCCTCGAGTCCGAGGTGCGGGACCTGGGCGACCGACTCGAGACGCGCAAGCTCGTGGACCGGGCGAAGTCGGTGCTGCAGGACCGCATGCGCCTGAGCGAGGCGCAGTCCTTCCGCTGGATCCAGAAGACCTCCATGGACCGCCGGCTGACCATGCGCGAGGTGGCCCAGGCCGTCATCGACCAGGTGCGCTGAGCCGCCCCGCGCCCGCCCCGCTCAGAGCGGGGACCGGGCCGGCCAGAAGCCCACCGGCTCCTTCTGGACCGGGCGCGCCGGGGACGAGCCGCCGCCGGCGTCGTCCCCCACGCGGTGCACGCGCAGCGTGTTCGTCGAGCCGACCTTCCCGGGAGGCGAGCCGGCCGCGATCACCACGAGGTCCCCGCGCTCGGCGATGCCCTCGGAGGTGAGCGACTCCTCCACCTGGAGGGTCATCTTGTCCGTGGAGTCCTGGAAGGAGACCATCTTCGGGTAGACACCCCACGTCAGGCACAGGATGTTGTGGGTGTGCTCGCGGTGCGTGAACGCGTAGATGGGCTGGCGCGGGCGCAGCCGGCTCAGGCGCCGGGCCGAGTCCCCGGACTCCGTGAACGTGGCCAGGAACGGGATGTCCAGCTGGTCCGCGACCTCGACGGCGGCCCGGGTGATGGCGCCGCCGCGGGTGCGCGGGCGCGAGCCGAGCGGGTGGATCATCTCGAGCCCGTGGGTCTCCGTGGACTCGATGATCCGGGCCATGGTCTGGACCGTCTCGACCGGGTAGCGGCCCACGGAGGTCTCGCCGGAGAGCATGACGGCATCGGCGCCGTCGAGGACCGCGTTGGCGCAGTCCGAGGCCTCCGCCCGGGTGGGGCGCGGGTTCTCGATCATGGACTCGAGCACCTGGGTGGCCACGATCACGGGCTTCGCCCAGCGGCGGGCCAGGTCCACGGCGCGCTTCTGCACGACCGGCACGTCCTCCAGGGGCAGCTCGACGCCGAGGTCGCCGCGGGCCACCATGACGGCGTCGAACGCGTCCACGATCGCCTCGAGGTTGTCCACGGCCTGCGGCTTCTCGATCTTGGCGATGACGGGGATGCGGCGCTCCTCCTCGTCCATGATCTCGTGCACGCGCTCGATGTCCGCGGCGTCGCGCACGAAGGACAGGGCCACCATGTCCACGCCGGTGCGCAGCGCCCAACGCAGGTCCTCCTCGTCCTTCTCGGACAGGGCGGGCACGTCGACGGCGACGCCGGGCAGGTTGATGCCCTTGTTGTCCGAGACGTCCCCGCCGACCTCGACCTCGGTGACGACGTCCGTGTCGGTCACCTCGACGGCGCGCAGGCGCACCTTGCCGTCATCCACAAGGAGGGTGTCCCCCGGGCGGACGTCCCCGGGCAGGCCGGCGTGGGTGGTCCCCACGAGGTCCGCGGTGCCCTCGACGTCGCGCGTGGTGATGGTGAAGCGGTCCCCCGTCTCGAGGCCGTGGGGGCCGTCGGCGAAGCGGCCGAGGCGGATCTTGGGGCCCTGCAGGTCCGCGAAGATCGCGACCGGGCGCCGCTCCTCCACGCTGAGCCGGCGCACGCGCTCGAAGGAGCCCGCGTGCACCTCGTGGTCACCGTGGCTCATGTTGAGGCGGACCACGTCCGCCCCCGCCCGGATGATCGCGCGGGTGGTCTCGTCGGAGGCGGTGGCGGGCCCAAAGGTGGCGATGATCTTGGCGTGTCTCATGGGTCCACTCTAGGCACGGACGCGCCCCCCGTCCGAGGGGCGCGCCCCGCCGTTCACCTCAGGACGAAGCCGTGGTCGGAGGGCCGGACCGGCGCCGGGAGCATGGTGTCCCCCGTGAGGAACCGGTCCACCTCGGCCGCGACGGCGCGGCCCTCGGCGATCGCCCACACCACGAGCGAGGCGCCGCGGGAGACGTCGCCGCAGGCGAACACGCCCGGGGCCTGCGTGGCGTACGTCTCGTCGCGGACCACAAGGCCGCGCTCGAGGCTCACGGCGGAGCGGTCCACGAGCTCGTCCAGGTCCGCGCCCGTGAAGCCGAGGGCCAGCAGCACGAGGTCGGCCGGGATCTCGTGCTCGGTGCCGGCGCGCGGGCCGCGGGTGCCGTCGGCCCGGATCTCGGTCTCGGCCACCTTCAGGGCGCGCACCCGGCCGTCCGCGTCGCCGAGGAACTCGACGGTGGAGGCGAGGTAGGTGCGCTCGCCGCCCTCGGCGTGCGCGGAGGCGACCTCGAACAGGGTGGGCACGGTGGGCCAGGGCTGATGCTCGGGGCGCTGCTCCGGCGGCCGCCTGCCGATCGCCAGCGTGGTGACCGAGGCGGCCCCCTGGCGGTGGGCGGTGCCGATGCAGTCCGCGCCCGTGTCGCCGCCGCCGAGGATCACGACGTGCCGGCCCTGGGCGCTGATCGGCTCGGGCGCGCCGCCGGCGACCCGCCGGTTGACGGGCACGAGGTAGTCCATGGCCAGGTGGATGCCGTCCAGGCCACGGCCCGGCAGGGGCAGCTCCCGGCCGACGGGGGCGCCGGTGGCCAGCACCACGGCGTCGTAGCGGCGCTGCAGCGCCTCCCAGCTCATGTCCGTGCCGATCCGCACGCCGGTGCGGAACCGGGTGCCCTCCTCGGTCATCTGGGCGATGCGGCGGTCGATCAGATGCTTCTCCAGCTTGAAGTCCGGGATGCCGAACCGCAGCAGCCCGCCGAGCGCCTCGTCCTTCTCGTAGACCACCACGGTGTACCCCGAGCGGGTCAGCTGCTGGGCGGCGGCCAGGCCCGCCGGGCCCGAGCCGACGACGGCGACGGTCAGCCCGTTCTGCCGCTGCGGCGGGTGCGGGGTGAGGGAGGGCGCGTCGAAGAGGTGGTCCGCGATCGACTGCTCCACCTGCTTGATGGACACGGCCGGCTGGTTGATGCCGAGCACGCACGAGGCCTCGCACGGGGCGGGGCAGATCCGGCCGGTGAACTCGGGGAAGTTGTTGGTGGCCTCGAGGCGGGCGCCGGCCTCGTCCCAGTCGTCCCGGTACACGAGGTCGTTGAACTCGGGGATGAGGTTGCCCAGGGGGCAGCCGGCGTGGCAGAAGGGCACGCCGCAGTCCATGCAGCGGGAGGCCTCCGTGCGCACGATCGCCTCGTCCTGGCGCACGTGGACGTCCTTGAAGTCCATGATGCGGACGGAGACGGGGCGCGAGGGGCGCGCGACGCGCTCGCGATGCTTCAGGAATCCGCGCGGGTCAGCCACGGGTCACCTCCAGGATTCGGGCCCAGGCGGCGTCGCCGTCGGGGTCGGTGCCGGCGTCCCGGCTCTCGGTTCGGATCTCCTGCACGGCCGCGTAGCGGCGCGGCAGGACGGTGGTGAAGCGCTCCCAGAGCGCCTCGGCGGCCTCGGCGGGGCCGTCCAGCTCGGCGAGCAGGCGCGCGGCCAGGTCCGAGCCGGTGGCGGCCCGGTGCTCCTCGAGCAGCTCGCGGATGAGCGCGCGGTCCGCGCCCTCGGGGCGGCCGAGCAGCAGCTCGTCCTCCTTGACGGCGAGCGGGTTGAGCTGGGCGGGGTCCAGGTCCAGGAAGAACCCGACGCCGCCGGACATGCCGGCCGCGAGGTTGCGGCCGGTGTTCCCCAGCACGAGGGCGGTGCCGCCCGTCATGTACTCGAGGCCGTGGTCGCCGATGCCCTCGACGACGGCGACCGCCCCCGAGTTGCGGACCAGGAACCGCTCCCCCACGCGGCCGTTGAGGAACAGCCGCCCCGAGGTGGCGCCGTAGCCCACCACGTTGCCGGCGATCATGTTCTCCTCGGCCGCGAAGGGGGCCTCGGGGGCGGGTCGCAGGGCCACCGTGCCGCCGGAGAGGCCCTTGCCTACGTAGTCGTTGGCGTCCCCGGACAGGGTGATGCTCACGCCGGCCGGCAGGAAGGCGCCGAGGGACTGGCCGGCCTCGCCGGTCAGCTCGATGCGGATGGTATCCCGGGGCAGCTCGTCGTCGAGCCGGGCCGCGGTGACGCGGTGGCCCAGCAGGGTGCCCACGGAGCGGTCGGTGTTCACGAGGCGGTCCGTGACGGTCACGGGCGTCTCGGTGACCACGGCGTCCGCCACCTGGTCCAGCCAGCGCTGGTCCGCCTGGTCCTGGAGCCGGTGGTCCTGCTCCGTGAGCCGGCGGCGCGGGGCCTCCTCGGGCACCCCGGCGTCCGAGAGCACGCCGGACAGGTCCAGGCCCTCGGTCTTGAAGTGCCCGATCGCCGCGTCCTTGTGCAGCAGGTCCTGGCGGCCGATCGCCTCGTCCAGGGAGCGCAGGCCGAGCTCGGCGAGCAGCTCGCGCACCTCCTGGGCGATGTACTCGAAGAACGTCACCACGAACTCCGGCCGGCCGGTGAAGCGGGCGCGCAGCTCGGGGTTCTGCGTGGCCACGCCCACGGGGCAGGTGTCCAGGTGGCACACGCGCATCATGATGCAGCCCGAGACCACGAGCGGCGCCGTCGCGAAGCCGAACTCCTCGGCGCCGAGCAGGGCCGCGATCACCACGTCCCGGCCAGTCTTGAGCTGGCCGTCCACCTGCACGGTCACGCGGTCGCGCAGCCCGTTGAGCCGCAGCGTCTGCTGGGCCTCGCTCAGCCCCAGCTCCCACGGGGTGCCGGCGTGCTTGAGCGAGTTCAGCGGGGAGGCGCCGGTGCCGCCGTCGTGCCCCGAGATGAGCACGACGTCGGCCTTCGCCTTGGTCACGCCGGCCGCCACCGTGCCCACGCCGGTCTCGGAGACCAGCTTGACGTGCACGCGGGCCTGCGGGTTGGCGCGCTTGAGGTCGTGGATCAGCTGGGCGAGGTCCTCGATCGAGTAGATGTCGTGGTGCGGCGGCGGGGAGACGAGGGAGACGCCCGGCGTCGAGTGCCGCGTGCGCGCCACCCACGGGTACACCTTGGCGCCCATGAGCTGGCCGCCCTCGCCGGGCTTGGCGCCCTGGGCCATCTTGATCTGCAGGTCCGTGGCGGTGGACAGGTACAGGCTCGTGACGCCGAACCGGCCCGAGGCGATCTGCTTGACGCGCGAGTTGCGCTCCGGGTCGAGCAGGCGCTCGGGGTCCTCGCCGCCCTCGCCCGAGTTCGAGCGCCCGCCGAGGCGGTTCATGGCCACCGCGAGCGTCTCGTGGGCCTCCTGGGAGATCGAGCCGTAGGACATGGCGCCGGTGGAGAACCGCTTCACGATCGACTCGACGGACTCGACCTCGGAGACCGGCACGCGCTCGCGCCCCTCCGTGGCGAGCCCGAGCAGGCCGCGCAGGGTCATCAGGTCCGCGGACTGCTCGTCCACGCGCCGCGTGTAGTCCTTGAAGATGTCGTAGCGCCGCTCGCGGGTGGCGTGCTGCAGGCGGAACACGGTCTCGGGGTTGAACAGGTGCGGCGGGCCCTCCCGGCGCCACTTGTACTCGCCGCCCACGGGCAGGCCCGAGGTGCCGCGCGGGCCCACGGTGGAGGCGGAGGAGCCGTCCACGGGGAACGCCGTGGCGTGGCGGGCCGCGGATTCGGCCGCGATCACGTCCAGCCCCACCCCGTCCATCGGCGAGCGGGTGCCCGTGAAGTAGCGGTCCACGAAGGACCGGGAGAGGCCGAGCGCCTCGAACGTCTGGGCGCCGCAGTACGAGGCCACCGTGGAGATGCCCATCTTGGACATGATCTTCTGCACGCCCTTGCCGAGCCCGTGGATCAGGTTCCGGGTGGCCTCCTGCTCGGTGACGCCGGTGAGCGTGCCGGTGCGCACGAGCTCCTCGGCCGTCTCCATGGACAGGTACGGGTTGACGGCGGAGGCGCCGTAGCCGATCAGCACGGCCACGTGGTGGACCTCGCGCACGTCGCCGGCTTCCACGAGCAGGGAGGTGCGGGTGCGCGAGGCGCTCGCCAGCAGGTGGTGGTGCACGGCCGAGGTGAGCAGCAGGGACGGGATGGGCGCCCACTGCGCGTTGGCGTCCCGGTCCGAGAGGACCACGTACTGCACGCCGCGCTGGACGGCCGCGGAGACCTGCTCGCAGATCTCCTTGAGGCGGGAGCGCATCTCCTCGGCGCCGCCGGCCACGAGGTAGAGCCCCTTGACCTTGAGGGCGCGGCGCGTGCCGTCCTCGGCGCGCACCGCGGCGATGCGGGCGAGCTGCTCGTTGTCCAGCACCGGGAAGGGGATCTCGACGGCGTCCGTCGTCACCTTGCCCGCGGCGAGCAGGCTCGCCTGGGGTCCGATGCACGTGCGCATCGAGGTGACCTGCTCCTCGCGGATGGAGTCCAGCGGCGGGTTGGTCACCTGCGCGAAGTTCTGCGTGAAGTAGTCGAAGAGCAAGCGCGGGCGCGGGGAGAGCACCGCGATCGGGGTGTCCGTGCCCATCGCCCCGAGGGGCTCGGCGCCGTGCCGCGCCATGGGCTCGATGATCGTGCGCACCTCCTCGTCCGTGTAGCCGAACAGGCGCTGGCGCAGGCGGACGGAGTCGCCGTGATAGCGGACGGGCTCGCGCTCGGGCAGGTCCTCGATCCGCCGCAGCGAGTCGGCCACCCAGTCCTTCCACGGGGCGGAGGCGGCGATCTCGGCCTTGACCTCCTCGTCCTCGATGATGCGGCCCTGCTCGGTGTCCAGCAAGAACATCCGCCCGGGCTTGACCCGGCCCTTGCGGACCACGGTGGCCGGGTCGATGTCCAAGACGCCGACCTCGGACGCGAGCACCACGAGCCCGTCCCGGGTCTCCCAGAAGCGGGCGGGGCGCAGGCCGTTGCGGTCCAGCACCGAGCCGAGCTGCACGCCGTCGGTGAAGGCGATCGCGGCGGGGCCGTCCCACGGCTCCATGAGCATCGAGTGGTACTGGTAGAACGCGCGCCGGTCCTCGTCCATGGTGGTGTGGTTCTCCCACGCCTCCGGGACCATCATCATGATCGCGTGCGAGAGCGGGCGGCCGGCCAGGTGGATCAGCTCGGCCACCTCGTCGAACGACGCCGAGTCAGAGCCGGAGGCGCTCACGATGGGGAACATCTCCTCGGGCACCTCGCCGAGCAGCGGGTGCCGCAGCTCGCCCTGGCGGGCCCGCATCCAGTTGCGGTTGCCCTTGACGGTGTTGATCTCGCCGTTGTGCGCGATCGTGCGGAAGGGCTGGGCCAGCGGCCACGACGGGAACGTGTTCGTGGAGAAGCGGGAGTGGACCACGGCCAGGCGGGTCACGTACCGCTCGTCCGAGAGGTCCGGGTAGAACGGCTCGACCTGCGCCGTCGAGAGCATGCCCTTGTAGACGAGGGTGCGCGAGGACAGGGAGGGGAAGTAGACGCCGCTGCGCTGGGCGCGGCGGCGCAGGCGCCAGGCGCGGGCGTCCAGCGACTCGCCGGGGGCCTCGACGTCCTCACCGGCGGAGACGGCCAGGAAGAGCTGCTCGAAGACCGGCATGACGGCGCGCGAGCCCGGGCCGAGCACGGACTCGTCGGTGGGGACGGGCCGCCAGCCGAGCAGGTCCAGGCCCTCGACGACGGCGGCCTCGGCGATCGCCTCCTGCGCGGAGGTGCGGGCGGCCTCGTCCTGGGGCAGGAAGGCGGTACCGACGGCGTACTCCCCCGCCGCGGGCAGCTCGAAGGAGACGGTGGCGCGCAGCAGGGCGTCGGGGACCTGGGTGATGATGCCCGCGCCGTCGCCGGTGCCCTCGTCCGCGCCCACGGCGCCGCGGTGCTCGAGCGCCCGCAGGGCGGTCAGCGCGTCCTGGACGATCTTGTGGGTGGCCGGGCCGCGCAGGGTGGCGACGGCGGCGAGGCCGCACGCGTCCTTCTCCTGCTCCGGGTCGTAGAGACCCGCCGCCTCCGGCTGGGCCGCAAACGCGCGGAACGGGTCGGCGTGCGGGGTCTTCGATGGGTGCTGCATGGCGCGTCCTTCTCCTGTGGCCGGCCGGAGGGCCGGGGTGAGGAGGGGACGACGTTGGCCCCTGCGATGGTGAGCGGACCCTGCCGCGGGGATCGCCCGGCGGGTCGCGTTGCGCTCGAGAGTAGCGAGGAAGGCGACTCGCGCCACATTCTCAGACGCGGATGTCCGAATGCTGGACGCTCAGCGGTCCTCGCGGACCCCCGCGGCCGTGGCTCCGGCGCCGTCGTCGGGGCCCTGCCCCGCGACCGCCGCGTCGGCGGGCGCGCCCGCGCCG
>NZ_JANQCJ010000041.1:0-17016 GCF_024723355.1 Micrococcus sp. HG099
ACGCCGGGGAGGTCACAGGCGACCCGGCCCTGGCCGTGCTGCGTGGCCTGCACCTGCGCGTGGCCGGCGACGTCACCGAGGAGCGCCACCAGCGGTTCGGGGCCGCGCACCCCGAGGTGATCCTGGCCCGCCAGGGTTCCGGCTTCCGCCGGACCGCCCGCCTGGACACCGCCACGGCGGGCGTGCTCTCCGCCTCCGACGGCGAGCTGACCGTCGGCCAGCTGGTCGGGGCCGTCGCCGCGTTGCTGGAGCTGGATGACGCCGGCCGCGCCGGCCTGCTTGCCGCGATCCGCGAGCTTTACGAGGACGGCTTCCTGGTGGAGGGAGCCGAGGACTGAGGGCCCGGGCGGCACGGCCGCCCGGTGACCCGGTCAGAGGAGCCCGAACCGCGCCGCCTGTCGCAGATGCCGCAGGAACATCTCATCGCTGGGATCCCCGCGGCGCATCACCGGCACGGCCTCGTCGTAGCCGGAACCCGGCGCCGGATACCCCACCAGTCCCTCAAGGTGCTCGTCCACCATCCGCCCGAGCACACCCTCCACCTTGAAGCCGGTCACGGCTCCGTCCTCGACCTCGAGGATCGCGGTGACTCGCTGACCCAGGGCGTGCTGGGTGAGGACCAGTCCATAGGGGTGGTCCTCCTCGGGGATCCGGCCTTCCAGTGCTGACCAGTAGGCGACATCGGCTCGCTCGATGCCGTCTTCTGCCTGGATGGCCTCGTCCTCCTCCTGCTGCTCCGACTCGAGGTGTGACAGATAGGCGTCGAGGGAGCCGAAGGCGTGCCGGGCGCAGCGCAGGAGGGTGACGGGGTCCGTGATCGTCCACAGCACCTTGTCGGTGTCGGGGCGCAGCTCGTCGTCGTGCTGCAGATGGCCGCCCGAGAGGATCTCGCGTGCCAGAGGTCTCGCGCGGTAGCACTTCTCCAGCAGGGAGCCCACGTCCGTCGCCGTCGGGTTCGGCCGGGCCGCGGACTCCCAGCGGCGGACGAGGTCCGCCGTCGACCCCGGGGCGGTCAACACGTCCCCTGCCCGGCCACGCCGGAGAACGCGTGGATGCCTTCGGGCTTGCGGTTGTTGCCGTGGCAATGGCAGTACGTGCCCGAGCCCGACTCGTCCTTCTCCGGACCCACAGGCCTGAGGCCGGAGTGTGCGGACTGGGCGACTTGGGCAGCACCCTGGACCGTGTGGGATGTGGCGCGGGACCGACGAGGATGCATGGCCTGAGCCTAGGTTGAGTGTCATTAGGCGGACAGGAGGACTCGAGCCCGTGTCCGGTGGACGGGGTCCGCCCAGGGGCCTGTCAGGCTCCGGGCGTTATCGTGGGCCACGCGCCCCCTACGATGTGGGGACGTTCCGCCCACGGCCGGCGGGGGAGACCCCGCCCCGGCCCGGGCCCGCAGCTTTCCCCGTCCGAGGAGGAACCCCCTTGCCCACCACCCCCGCTTCCGTGACCGCCTCTGTGCCCGAGGGCAAGAAGCTCGTCATCGTGGAGTCCCCGGCCAAGAGCAAGTCCATCGCGAAGTACCTCAACGCGGTGGGCGAGGGCTGGGTGGTGGACTCCTCCGTGGGGCACATCCGTGACCTGCCCAAGCCCTCGGACCTGCCCGCGGACATGAAGAAGGGCCCCTTCGGCAAGTTCGCCGTGGACACGGAGAACGGCTTCGCCCCGTACTACGTGGTGCACCCGGACAAGAAGAAGAAGGTCACCGAGCTCAAGCGCGAGCTCAAGGACGCCGTGGCCCTCTACCTGGCCACCGATGCGGACCGCGAGGGCGAGGCCATCGCGTGGCACCTGCTGGACACGCTCAAGCCCAAGGTGCCGGTCTACCGGATGACCTTCGGCGAGATCACCAAGGAGGGCGTGCGCCGCGGCCTGGAGAACATCCGCGAGCTGGACACGCACCTCGTGGACGCCCAGGAGACCCGCCGCATCCTGGACCGCCTCTTCGGCTACGAGCTCTCCCCGGTGCTGTGGCGCAAGGTCTCGCGCGGCCTGTCCGCGGGCCGTGTGCAGTCCGTGGCCACCCGTCTCGTGGTGGAGCGCGAGCGCGAGCGCATGGCGTTCGTCTCCGCCGCCTACTGGGGCGTGGAGGGCACGTTCACCGTGGCGCCGGGCGCCCAGGCCGCCGACGCCGTCGGCAGCTCCTTCACCGCCCGCCTGTCCACGGTGGACGGTGAGCGGGTGGCCACGGGCCGGGACTTCGACGACGCCGGCGCGCTGAAGGCCTCCGCCGGCAAGAAGGTGACCCACCTGGACGAGGCCGCCGCGTCCTCGCTCGCCCAGGGCCTGCGCGGCGCGGACTTCACCGTGGACGCGGTGGAGGACAAGCCCTACACGCGGCGCCCGGCCGCCCCGTTCACCACCTCCACGCTCCAGCAGGAGGCCTCGCGCAAGCTGCGCATGAGCTCGCGGGTGTCCATGCAGGTGGCCCAGCGCCTGTACGAGAACGGCTACATCACCTACATGCGCACCGACTCGGTGAACCTGTCCCAGGAGGCCGTCCAGGCCGCCCGGCGCCAGGCCACCGAGCTCTACGGCCAGGACGCGGTGCCGGCGCAGCCGCGCGTGTACGCCAAGCGCAACGAGTCCGCGCAGGAGGCCCACGAGGCCATCCGCCCCGCCGGCGACTCCTTCCGCACCCCGGCCCAGGTCAAGGCCGAGCTGCGCCCGGACGAGTTCCGCCTCTACGAGCTGATCTGGAAGCGCACGGTCGCCTCGCAGATGGCCGACGCCAAGGGCTACACCGCCACGCTGCGCTTCTCCGCGACGGCGCAGGACGGCCGCGCCGCCCAGTTCAGCGCTTCCGGCACCGTCATCACCTTCAAGGGCTTCCTGGACGCCTACGAGGAGGGCAAGGACGCCGAGACCGAGGACGAGAAGGCCGAGGCGAAGGACCGCCGCCTCCCGCAGGTCGCCGAGGGCGAGCGCCTTATCGGCGAGCCCATCGAGGCCACCGGCCACGAGACCTCCCCGCCCGCGAGGTACACCGAGGCCTCGATCGTCGCGGAGCTCGAGCGCCGCGAGATCGGCCGCCCCTCCACGTACGCGCCCACGATCTCCACGATCATGGACCGCGGCTACGTGTCCAAGCGCGGCAACGCCCTGGTCCCGTCCTGGACGGCGTTCGCCGTGATCGGCCTGCTCGAGGACTACTTCGCGAAGTACGTGGACTACGACTTCACGGCCCGCATGGAGGACGACCTGGACCGGATCGCCGCCGGCGAGCTGGGCCGCGAGGCGTGGCTGCAGACCTTCTACTTCGGCGCCCCCGCCTCCGAGACCGGCAAGGGCGTGGAGGGCCTGCAGCAGGTGGTGGAGAACCTCGGCGAGATCGACGCGCGGGCCGTGAACTCGCTGCCGATCACGGACGAGATCACCCTGCGCGTGGGCCAGTACGGCCCCTACCTGGAGAAGCCGCTGCCCGCGGATGCCGAGGCCGGCTCCACGCCGCCGCGCGCCAACGTCCCCGAGGAGCTGGCCCCGGACGAGCTGACCCCGGCCAAGGCCGAGGAGCTCTTCGCCACCGCCAAGCCCTCCGAGCGCGAGCTGGGCACGGACCCGGAGACGGGGCGCGCCGTCGTCGCCAAGGACGGGCGCTACGGGCCCTACGTCACCGAGGTCATCCCCGAGATGACCGAGGAGCAGCTGCAGGCCTGGCTGGACGCCCAGCCCACCGAGTACTACAAGAACGGCAAGCCCAAGCCGAAGAAGAAGCCGGCCAAGGAGAAGCCCCGCACCGGCTCCCTGTTCTCCTCCATGTCCGTGGACACGGTGACCCTGGAAGAGGCGCTGCGGCTGATGTCCCTGCCGCGCGTGGTGGGCGCGGACGCCGAGGGCGAGGTCATCACCGCCCAGAACGGCCGCTTCGGCCCGTACCTGAAGAAGGGCACGGACTCGCGCTCCCTCGAGTCCGAGGACCAGATCTTCACCATCACGCAGGAGCAGGCGCTCGAGATCTACGCCCAGCCCAAGCAGCGCGGCCGCGGCGCCGCGAAGCCGCCGCTGGCCGAGTTCGGCGAGGACCCGGTCTCCGGCAAGAAGGTCACCGTGAAGGAGGGCCGCTTCGGCCCGTACGTCACGGACGGCGTCACCAACATCACCGTGCCGCGCGGCCGCCAGCCCGAGGAGCTCACCGCCGAGGAGGCCTACCAGCTCCTCGCGGACAAGCGCGCCAAGGGCCCGGCCACCCGCAAGGCCCCGGCCCGCAAGCCCGCCGCCCGCAAGGCCCCCGCCAAGAAGTCCGCCCCGAAGAAGAAGGCCTGAGCCCATGCGTCTCGGCGTCCTGGACATCGGCTCCAACACCGTTCACCTGCTCCTCGTGGACGCCCACCCGGGCGCGCGTCCGTCCGCGTACGCGGAGCACAAGCGGTCCCTGCCGCTGATCCGGTACCAGGACGCCGAGGGCGCCATCACCGAGGAGGGCCAGCACGAGCTCGTGGACTTCATCCGCGAGGCGGTGGCCTTCGCGGAGGTGCACCGGGCCGAGGACATGATCTCCTTCTGCACCTCGGCCATCCGGGAGTCCGCCAACGGGGCCGAGGTGCTGGCCCGCGTGGACCGCGAGGCCGGGGTGCACCTGGCAGAGCTCTCGGGGGACCAGGAGTCCGCCATGACCTACTTCGCGGTGCGCCGCTGGCAGGGCTGGGACGCCGGGTCCATCCTGAACTTCGACATCGGCGGCGGCTCCTTCGAGATCGCCTACGGCCAGGACGAGCTGCCCTCCCACGCGCTGTCCCTGCCGCTGGGTGCCGGCCGCCTCACGCGGGACTGGCTGCCGGAGGACCCGCCCAGCCCGAAGGGCGTGAAGAAGCTGCGCAAGCACGTGGAGAAGCGGCTCGAGGAGGCGTTCGCGGCGTTCCCGCCGGTGGAGGCGCCCGTGGCCGTCACCGCCACGTCCAAGACCTTCCGCTCCCTGGCCCGGCTGACCGGGGCGGCGCCGTCGGCCGCGGGCCCCTACGTGAAGCGGCACCTGCGCGCGGACGACCTGCACCTGTGGGTCAACCGCCTCGCCGCCATGACCGCCGCCGAGCGCGCGGACCTGCCCGGCGTCTCCGAGGTGCGCGCCCCGCAGGTGCTCGCCGGCGCGATCGTGGCGCTGGCCGCCATGCGGACCTTCGGGATCGCCCAGCTCGAGATCTGCCCGTGGGCGCTGCGCGAGGGCCTCATCCTCAACCGCCTGGACGCCCTCATGCTCGAGGGCCACCTCACCCATGACGGCCGCCCCGGGGTGGGCCATGTGAACCTCAACACGGACACCCTCCTGCCCGGGCTGCGCCTGGGGGTGCGCTGACCATGGCCGGCTCCACCGCCCACCTGGCCCCCGCCCCGCGCTTCGGCTCGGACATCCCCGTGACCCTCTCCTCGTCCTCGGTGTTCCCGCTGGGCACGCAGGACGTGTTCGCCACCGCGCAGGACCTGGGCTACGACGGCGTGGAGGTCATGGTCACCCACAACACGTGGAGCCAGGACGCGGACCGCCTGAAGCGGCTCTCGGCCCGCCACGGCATGCCGATCGACTCCATCCACGCCCCCACGCTGCTGTTCACCCAGCAGGTGTGGGGCTCGGCGTGGTCCAAGATCCGCCGCTCCGTGGAGCTCGCGCAGGCGGTGGGCGCCCCCGTGGTGGTGGCGCACCCGCCGTTCCGCTGGCAGGGCACCTACGCCTCGGGCTTCGCCGAGGGCATCCACGAGATCATGGCGGACACCGGGGTGGTGATCGCCGTGGAGAACATGTACCCGTGGCGCGCGTACGGACGCGAGGCCACCATGTACCTGCCGCACTGGGACCCCATGCCCGAGCCCTACGAGCACGTGTGCTGGGACTTCTCGCACGCGGCCATCGCCCGCGAGGACTCCCTGGAGGCGCTGCGCCGGCTGGGCTCGCGGGTCCGCCACATCCACCTCACGGACGGCAACGACTCCGGGAAGGACGACCACCTCGTCCCCGGCGAGGGCACCCAGAAGGTGGCCGAGTCGCTGCACCACCTGGCCGCGGAGGGCTTCGCCGGCACCGTGTGCGTGGAGGTGGGCACGCGCGGCGTGGAGTACGCCGGGCAGCGCGAGGAGAAGCTGGCCGCCTCGCTCGCGTTCGCGCGCGAGCACCTGGCGGCCGGCGGGACGAAGGACGACGACGGCGCACCGGGTGCCTGACACCGCACCTGGCACCACACCAGACACCGCATCGGACACCGAAGGAGAGCGATCCACCGTGAAGCTGACCATCCTGGGCCTGGGGACCATGACGGGCGCCATCCTGACCGGCGCGATCGAGGCGGGCGCCGTGCGCGCCGAGGACGTGCGCGCCACCACCCGCTCCGCCGCCTCGGCCGAGCGCGCCCGCGGCCGGCACCCCGGCGTGGAGGTGCTCGCCGCCGAGGAGGATCCGCAGGCGAACGTGCGGGCCGTGGAGGGCGCGGACGTGGTGCTGCTCGGGGTGAAGCCCAAGGACATGGCGGCCACCGCCGCCGAGGTGGCCCAGGCCCTGCCGGAGGCCGCCACGGTGGTGTCCGTGGCCGCCGGAGTGCGCGCCGAGACCCTCGCCGCGGCGCTGCGCGAAGGCCAGCCGCTGGTGCGCACCATGCCGAACACCCCGCTCACGGTGGGCTCCGGCGTGGTGGGCGTCGCGCCGGCCGCCGGGGTCACCGACGCCCAGGCCGAGGCCGTGGAGGCGCTGTTCGCCGGGTCCGGGCTCGTGGTGCGCGTGGCCGAGGAGCAGCTCGCGGCCGTGGTGGCCGCCGCCGGCTCCGCCCCCGCCTACGTGTTCCTGCTCGCCGAGGCGATCGCCCGACACGCCGAGGAGCTCGGCCTGGACCGCTCGGACGCCGAGGCCATGGCGGCGGCCACCGTGAAGGGCGCCGGGCTCATGCTGCAGCGCGGCATCCGGGAGGGCGACCAGACCGCCGAGGACCTGCGCCGCGGCGTCATGAGCCCCGGCGGCACCACCGAGCAGGCGATCCGCACCTTCCAGGAGGGCGGCTTCGAGCGGCTCGTGGCGGACGCCATGGACGCCGCCGCCCGCCGGGACGAGGAGATGGGCCGCGAGTTCGCCGGCTGACCCCTCCCCGCCGGGGGTGAGGGCCGCCGTCGTGCCCTACGACGCGCGGTCGCGCACGCGCACGCCCTCCAGCCACTGGAGGATCCGCGCCGCGGACTCGGACGGGGTGAGGCCGCCGGTCTCGAGCACCAGGTGCGGATGCGCCGCCAGCAGGCCGGCCGCGGCGTGCGGGCCGTCCGCGGTGGTCATGGTCCAGCCGGCCTCCATCTCCCGCACGTTGCGGTCCGACCACTCCAGGTCCCGCTTGGAGGCCTTGTGCGCGAGGCGCTCGGCCGTCCGGTTCCGGGCGAGCCGGGTCGGGAGGTCCGCGCGGAGCTCCACGAAGGCCGCCTCCTCGAAGAGCGCCGCGTAGTCCGCCAGCAGGGCGGCGTCCTGCGGATCCTCCACGTCCCACACGAGGGTGAACACGAGGTCGGTCCCCGTGCGGGCGGCCTCCTGCAGCACGCGCAGCCGGAACTCCTCGTTGAGCAGGTGGAACGGCTCGGTGCCGTGGCCGAAGAGCTCGATCAGCGGCTCGATCGTCATGTGGTTGTGGAACAGGCGGAACGAGGAGGCGGAGGCCACGGCGCGGCCCACCGTCATCTTCCCGACGGCGGGCGGGCCGAAGAGCAGCAGCAGCATGGCCTCACCCTAGGCGGCCGGGGCGCCTGGCTCAGGGCCGGGCCGCGAACCGGTCGATCAGGTCGGTGTGACCGGAGACGATGAGCGTGTCCCGGGCCCCCACGCGGGTGTCCGGCTGGGCGTAGGTGAAGTCCTCGCCGGGGGTCTTCACGCCCACCACGGTCACGCCGTACTTGGAGCGGACGTGGGACTCGCCGAGCGTGAAGCCCACGCACTCGGCCGGCGGGTACATCTTCACGATCGCGAAGTCGTCGTCGAACTCGATGAAGTCCAGCATGCGCCCGTTCACCAGGTGGGCGGCGCGCACGCCGGCGTCGTGCTCCGGGAAGATCACGTGGTTCGCGCCGATCCGCTTGAGGATCGTGCCGTGCGCCTCGCTGATCGCCTTCACCCAGATGTGCTGGATCTCCAGGTCTACGAGGTTCGCGGTGATGAGCACCGAGGCCTCGATGGAGGTGCCCACGCCCACCACCGCCGTCGAGAAGTCCTGCGCGCCGAGCTGGCGCAGCGCCTCCGGGTCCGTGGCGTCCGCCTCCACCACGTGCGTCAGGGACGGCGCGAAGCGCTGGACCAGCACGGGGTCCCGCTCGATGGCGAGCACCTCGCGGCCCTGGGCCACGAGCTCCTCGGCCGTGGCCGCGCCGAAGCGGCCCAGCCCCACCACGAGCACGGGGGCGTTGGGATCGGTGCGCTGCGGGTCAGCCAAGGATCGGCCTCTCGACGGGGTAGCGGTAGAGCACGCGGCGCTGACGCAGGGCCAGGGCCGCGGCGAACGTGATCGTACCAACGCGCCCCGCGAACATCATGGCCGCCAGCAGGTACTTGCCGGCCGGCGGGGCCTCCGCCGAGATCCCCACGGACAGCCCGCACGTGGCGAACGCGGAGATCACCTCGAACAGCGGCCGCTGCAGGGACTCGTCGGCGATGTGCACGAGGGCCAGGGTGGCCACGAGCACCAGCGTGGCGCCCAGGGCGAGCACCGAGATGGCCACGCGCAGGGTCTCCGAGGCGATCGTGCGGCCGTGCGCGGTGACCTCACGGTCGCCGCGGGCCTCGGCGAGGATGGCCAGGAACATCACGGCCAGCGTGGTGACCTTGATGCCGCCGGCGGTGGACGCCGAGCCGCCGCCCACGAACATCAGCGCGTCCATGAGCAGCAGGGACTCGGGGCGATGCGCGTTCGTGTCGTCGATCGCGAACCCGCCGGAGCGCGTCATCACCGAGCCGAACAGGGACCGCCAGATCCGCTCGACGACGCCGAGGTCCCCGTTCGTGCCCGGATTCCCGGCCTCGAAGAAGAACAGCAGCACGGCGCCGAGCACGAGCAGCGCGAGGGTGACCTCCACCGTCAGCTTCGTGTGCAGGTTCCAGGCCCGGTAGCGCCAGCCCTTGTCCAGCAGCACCATGACCACCGGGAAGCCGAGGGCGCCGGCGAACACGCCCACCGCGATCACCGTGAGGATCACCGGGTCGTGCGCCACCGCGGACAACCCGTCCACGTGCAGGGAGAAGCCGGCGTTGTTGAACGCGCTCACCGAGTAGAAGACGCCGTGCCACAGCCCCGTCAGCCACGAGCCCGACTCGGCCGCGAAATGCGGCACCAGGAACACGGCCAGGGCCGCCTCGCAGGTCAGCACGGTCACGACGACGACGCGCAGCAGGCGTCCGACCTCGCCCACGTTGCCGGTGGTCATCCCGGCCTCCTGCGTGGCCAGCTTGGAGCGCAGGCCGAGGTGCCGGGACACCGCCAGGGTGAGCAGGGAGGCCATGGACAGGATGCCGAGGCCGCCGATCTGGATGGCCACGAGGATGATCACCTGGCCGGCCACGGACCAGTGCTCGGCCGTGTTCAGCGTGATCAGCCCGGTCACGGAGACGGCGGAGACGGCGGTGAACATCGCGTCGTGCAGGGCCGTCGGGCGGCCGTCCGCGGACGCCCACGGCAGGCTCAGCAACGCCGTGAACACGAGCGAGACCAGCAGAAACGCGGACAGCGCCGCGCGGGCGGGGGAGCCGCTCACCACCGAGCCGACCGCCCGGGAGGAGCGGCGCAGCACCGTGCGCAGCTCCGAGGAGGACTCCAGCGTGGACACCCCGTCCGGCCGGGGCAGGCCGCCGTGGCGGCGCGTGGGGGGAGCGGGCCTGGGGGCCATGGGCACCTCCTGCGCGGGTGAAGGGGTCGGGGCGCGGGCCGAACGGCGTCCGGCCCGGTCATCCCGGGGTCGCGTCCAGTATCGCCCCGCCGGGGCGTCCGCGCGTCACGTGCGCGGGACATCCGCTGCAACCCTCGCGGCCGGGCGCGGGGGAGGCCTACCCTGGAGGGTGATGAGCACCACGTCCCAGCGCCCCGCTCCCACACCGGCCGCCGTCGTGTGGGACCCCAGCCTGCTCCGCTACCGGTTCAGCGCGGAGCACCCCATGGCGCCGCTGCGGCTGGACCTGACGCACCGGCTCGTGGAGGCGTTCGGCCTGCTGGACGCCCCCCACGTGAGCATCATCGAGCCTCCCGTCGCCACGGACGCCCAGCTCGCCCTCGTCCACGACCCGGACTACATCGCCGCGGTGCGCCGGGCCTCCGAGGCGGCGTCGGACGAGGACGCCCCCTTCGGCCTGGGCACCGAGGACTGCCCCGTGTTCCCGGACCTGCACGAAGCCTCCGCGCGCATCGCCGGCGGCACCCTGGCCGCGGCCGAGGCCGTCTGGTCCGGGCAGGTGCGGCGCGCCGTGAACTTCGCCGGCGGCATGCACCACGCCGCCCGGGCCAAGGCCTCCGGGTTCTGCATCTACAACGACTGCGCCCTCGCCATCCAGCGCCTGCTGGACCTCGGCGCGGAGCGCGTCGTCTACCTGGACGTGGACGCCCATCACGGCGACGGCACGCAGGCGATCTTCTACGACGACCCCCGAGTGATGACCATCTCCGTCCATGAGACCGGCATCAGCCTGTTCCCGGGCACCGGCTTCGCCAACGAGATCGGCGGGCCGGACGCGCAGGGCACCTCCGTGAACGTCGCCGTGCCGCCGCGCACCGGCGATGCCGGATTCCTGCGCGCCGTGCACGCCGTGGTGCCGCAGCTGCTGCAGGCCTTCGACCCGGACGTGATCGTCAGCCAGCACGGCTGCGACGGCCACCTCGCCGACCCGCTGGCGGACCTGCGCCTGAGCGTGGACGGCCAGCGCCAGCTCGCCTTCGACATCGGCGACTGGGCGGAGAAGTTCGCCGACGGCCGGTGGGTGGCCACCGGCGGCGGCGGCTACAACCTGCTGCGCGTGGTGCCGCGCGCCTGGACACACCTCACCGCCGCCGTCCTGCAGACCCCCATCCCCGTGAAGGCGGAGATCCCGCAGGCCTGGGTCGAGCACGCCCGCACCCTCACGGCCGAGGAGCTCACGGGGGACATGTCCCTCCACGAGGGCGACGAGTCCGAGCGCATCCCCACCGTGATGGGCGAGGACGCGGACGTCTGGTGGCGCTCCTGGGAGGTCGGCTACGACCCGGCCGACCCGGTGGACCAGTCGATCATGGCCACGCGCCGCGAGCTGTTCCCGCTGCACGGCCTGGACCCCTGGTTCGACTGACCGCTCGGCGTCTCGGTTCGACCGCGGCGGGCCCGGCCGGTATTGTGGCCGAGAACGTTTTCATGCGTTCCACATCCGGTGGAATGCGGGTCGGCGTGTCCGGGGCCCGGATGCCAGCGGTCCCCACAGCCGCCGACCTACACCCCGATTCAAGGAGTCCCCATGGGATCTGTGATCAAGAAGCGCCGCAAGCGCATGTCGAAGAAGAAGCACCGCAAGCTGCTTCGCAAGACCCGTCACCAGCGTCGCAACAAGAAGTGACGCCCGCGCCGTCACGGCGCTGACACCACGAGGCCGCCGGCTCCCAGGAGGAGACGGCGGCCTCGTCGCGTCCGGGCTGCACTGTCTGGGACTGCGCCGTGCGGGCCGTGCTGTCGGGACTGCTCCGTAGAGTGGGCGCATGAGCACGCTCCTGCCCGCCTCCGCCGCCCGCGTCCAGCTCCTCGTCAAGCCCGGCTGCCACCTCTGCGAGGACGCCGCGGCGACGGTGGCGCAGGTGTGCGGCGCGCGGGGCGAGGCCTGGGAGGCCGTGGACGGGGCCGCGCACCCGGACCTGCTCGAGCGCTTCGTGGACGAGGTGCCCGTGCTCTTCGTGGACGGCGTCCAGCGCGACTTCTGGCGCGTAGACCCGGTCCGCCTGGGCCGGCTCCTCGACGCGCCCCGCCCCTGACCGGGGTCAGCGGGCGCCGGCGCGCTCCCAGGCCTTGAGACGCATGTACTCGGTGGCCTCCGGGCGGTACGCCATGACGATGCCCGCGACGCCCAGGCCGACCCACAGCAGGTCGAACGGGTTGAAGGCGCCCATCATCAGGTTCGCCGCGATCATCAGCACCGAGAGCGCGGCCAGGACCGTGCCGACCGTGCGGGCCGCGCGTGAGCCCTTGCGGATCTTCAGGGCGATCAGCAGGTAGACGAGGAACGCCAGCACGCCGAAGGCGGCCGCGACGGCGCTCATCACCGGCAGCAGCTGGTCCGTCATCTGCTCCATCTGCACCAGCTGGTCGGCGGGCAGCCCCATCTGCTCGTAGGTCTCGCGCATCTGCTGCTCGAGCATGGCCCGGGACTCGGGCAGGGTCATGGCGAAGGCGGCCAGCAGCGTGCTGGCCAGCAGCACGAGGCCGCCGGCGAGGATCAGCCAGAACGACGCCGTGATCGCCCCGGGGCGCCGCGGCGCCGTGACCGGGCCCGGGGCCTGCTGACCGGGCCAGCCGCCCTGAGTCGGGTATCCCAGGTCCGCGTACGACGGAGCCGGGTGCCCCGGGTTCACGTGTCCCTGCCCGGGCTGTCCGTGGGCCGGGCCGCCCTGTCCGTTGGGCGCCTGTCCGTACGGATGCGCGCCGTACGGATTCTCGCCATACGGGCTCGGGCCGGGGGCGTCCTGACCGGAGGGGCCCTGGCCGTACGGGTTCTGGCCGTACGGGCTCGGGCCGCGCTGCGGGTCGGTGGGCGAGGTGCCGGACATGGGGGCCTCCTGACGGCGCCGCCGCTCGCGGCGCCTGTGATGCGGACGGATGCGGTGCGCGCGGGGCGCACCGGACTGCCGCCCACGCTACCGCCGGGGCCCCGCGTGGGCACGGGCCCCGGCACGGCCGGCGCCCCGCCTCTGCCAGACTGGGGGCCATGCAGACGCCCGCCACCGTCCACCTGGTCCGCCACGGAGAAGTCCACAACCCCGACCGCGTCCTCTACGGCCGCCTCCCGGAGTTCGGCCTCTCGGAGCTGGGCCGGCAGATGGCCGACGGCGTCGCCGCGTGGTTCCTCGAGCGCGCGGAGCAGACGGGCCGCCGGCCCGACGTCGTCGCGGCCTCCCCGCTGACCCGCGCCCAGCAGACCGCCGAGCCGATCGCCGCCGCCCTCGGGCGCCCGCTGGCCACCGAGCCGGACCTCATCGAGGCCGAGAACGACTTCGAGGGCATGTCCCAGGTCGCCGCCTCGCTCAAGCGGAACCCGCGCCTGTGGCCCAAGCTGCGCAACCCGCTGCGCCCCTCCTGGGGCGAGCCCTACCGCCAGCAGGCGGCTCGCATGCTCGCCGTCGTCGACCGGGTGCGGGACGAGGCCGTGGCCGCCGGCGGACCCGGCGCCGAGGCGGTGCTCGTCTCCCACCAGCTGCCCATCTGGGTGACGCGCCTGGCCGTCGAGGGCCGGCCCCTGTGGCACGACCCGCGCCGCCGCGAGTGCTCCCTGACCTCCGTGACCTCCCTCGTGTTCGAGGAGGGCCGGGCGCTGCCGCGCGTCGAGTACCACGAGCCCAACCAGGCCCTGCTCAAGGACGCCTCCTCTCTGCCCGGGGCCTGAGCCGGACCCCGCCCCTCCCACGGGCCACGGGTGTGACACCCAGGGTTCAGTCAGGATCGAGGGCGGACAGTAGACTTCCAAGGTCCCCGGAATCTAGCCCCGCGCATCCCCTGGAGGGCAGCCACGCCATGCACACCCCGCCCCGTCCGTCCCGCCGCACCCTGCTGACCGGCCTCGCACTCGCCGGCCTGGCGCCGGCGCTCGCGGCCTGCTCGGGCGGTGACGACTCGCTCGCGCGGCAGGCGGGCAACGCGGACGGCAAGAACTACATCGCCGGCGACGGCTCCGTCCTGGAGATCGCCCCCGCCGAGCGCGGCGCCCCCGTGGAGTTCGCCGCCGAGCTCTTCGACGGCAGCCCCGTGACCGGCGCGAGCCTGCGCGGCGCCCCCGCCCTGCTGAACTTCTGGTACGCCGCCTGCGCGCCGTGCCGCGTCGAGGCCCCCCACCTCGTCTCCCTGCACGAGCAGTTCGACCCGCAGGGCGTGCGGTTCCTCGGCGTGAACGTCCGGGACACCGTCACCACCGCCCAGGCCTTCGAGCGCACCTTCGAGATTCCCTACCCGTCCGTCGAGGACGCCCGCGGGGACGTGCTCCTGAACATGACTGACTACGTGCCCCCGCAGGCCGTGCCCTCCACCCTCGTCCTGGACGCCGAGGGCCGCGTGGCCGCCCGCGTGCTCGGCGCCGTGGAGGAGTCCACCCTGCGCGCCCTGCTCACCACCGTGGTGGTCGAGGCCGCGGCCTGACCCGGCCGCCGTGTCCATGCAGAACAACCCCTTCGCCGAGATCGCCCTCGACGGCTCCCTGCTGCTGGCCGCGCCGATCGCCGTGCTGGCCGGCCTGATCTCCTTCCTCTCCCCGTGCGTGCTGCCGCTCGTGCCCGGCTACCTCGGGTACGTCACCGGCCTCGGCGGGGACGTGCTCACCAGCCGCCGCCGCGGGCGCCTCGTGCTCGGCTCCGTGCTGTTCGTGCTCGGGTTCGCCGTGGTGTTCGTGGGCATCACCGTGGTGTTCACCCAGGCCATGGTCTGGCTGCGGCGCGACGGCGCCTGGGTCACCCCCGTGCTCGGCGTGCTCGTGATGCTCATGGGCCTCGTGTTCCTCGGCGGCGGCGGTCGGCTCCAGCAGGAGCGCCGCATCCACGTCAAGCCCGCCGCCGGCCTGGTCGGCGCGCCCCTGCTGGGCATGACCTTCGGCCTGGGCTGGGCGCCGTGCATCGGCCCCACCATGGCCGCCGTCCTGGCCATGTCCACGGCCGGCTCCGACTCCGTGGGCCGCGGCGCCCTGCTCGCCTTCCTCTACTGCCTCGGCCTGGGCCTGCCGTTCGTGCTCATGGCCCTCGGCATGGAGCGCGGCATGCGGGCACTCGGGTTCTTCCGCCGGCACCGCGTGCTGATCACGCGCCTCGGCGGCGCCCTGCTGATCGCGCTGGGCCTGCTCATGGTCACCGGCGTCTGGACCGCCTGGACCACGCAGCTGCAGCTGTGGTTCGCCAACGAATGGGAGATGCCCCTGTGAGCTCCAAGGCCGCCCGGACGCGCTCCGAGCCCGTCACCCTGCCGCGCCTCGGCCTGGCGGGCACCCTGCGCTGGATCTGGACCCAGCTGACCAGCATGAGCACCGCGCTCATGCTGCTGCTCCTGCTCGCCGTCGCCGCCGTGCCCGGCTCCCTCGTGCCCCAGCGCCGCGCCGGCCCCGAGATCGTGGACCAGTGGATCGCGGACAACCCCGTGTGGGGCCCCGTCCTGGACGCCCTGCAGTTCTTTGACGTCTACAACTCCGCCTGGTTCTCGGCCATCTACCTGCTGCTGTTCGTCTCCCTCGTGGGCTGCGTGTGGCCGCGCGCCATCCAGCACGCCAAGGCCATGCGCCGGCCCCCGGCCCGCACCCCCCGCAACCTGACGCGCCTGCCGGCCTCCGGCGTCGTCGTCCTCGAGGAGGGCGGCCCGAGCCCCGAGGAGGCCGTGGCCGGCGCCCAGGCGTGGCTGCGCAAGCGCCGCTACCGCGTGGAGCACCGCCCCGAGGCCGGCGGCGCGTCCGTGGGCGCCGAGCGCGGATACCTGCGCGAAATCGGCAACATCATGTTCCACTTCTCGCTGATCGGCGTGCTCGTGTTCATGGCCTACGGTGGCATGACCAAGTACACCGGGCAGAAGATCATCGTGGAGGGCGAGGGCTTCGCCAACAACCTCGTGGCCTACGACTCCTTCACCCCCGGCGCCTACTTCAGCGCGGACGACCTCCAGCCGTTCTCCCTCACCCTCGACTCCTTCGACGCCGTGTTCGACCGCGAGTCCGAGACCCACTACGGCCAGCCGCTGGACTACACCGCCGTCATGGACGTCCGCGAGGGCTCCGGCGGCGAGCCCCAGCGCCAGATCCTCAAGGTCAACCAGCCCCTGGACATCGACGGCGTGCGCGTCTACCTCGTGGGCAACGGCTACGCGCCCGTGGTGACCATCCGCGACGGCGCCGGGGACGTGGCCTTCCAGGGCCCCGTGGTCACCCGCGTATTCGACGAGAACTACGGCTCGCAGGCCACCATCAAGGCCCCCGACGCACGGCCGGACCAGCTGGGCTTCGTCGGCTTCTTCCTGCCCTCGGCGGTGGAGGACGAGGCCGGCGCCGCGTTCTCCGCGGACCCCGAGCTGCTCAACCCGGAGCTGCAGCTGAACTCGTACTACGGGGACCTCGGCCTGGACACCGGCCGCCCGCAGAACGTGTTCGTGCTGGACACCGAGTCCCTCACCGAGCTCAACAGCCGCACCAACGAGCACGGCGGCATCGTGCTCGGCCAGGGCGAGACCTACGAGCTCCCCGAGGGCCGCGGCACCATCAGCTTCGACGGCGTCCGCCGCTACGTCGGCCTGGACATCCACTACGACCCGGGCAAGTGGGGCGTGGGCCTCTTCGCCACCACCGCCCTGCTCGGGCTGGTCATCAGCCTGTTCGTCCGCCGCCGCCGCGTGTGGGTCCGCGCCCGCACCGACGAGGCCGGCCGCACCCGCGTGGAGTACGCGCTGCTCGCCCGCGGCGAGGAGTTCGGCCTGCACGAGGAGCACGTGGCCCTGCGCTCGGCCATGGAGCGCTGGTGGCCCGTCGCCGCCCCCGAGTCCGAGGAGGAGGCCGTCGCATCGGCCGCCGCCGTCGGCCACACTGGAACCACCCCCGAGACCCTCGCCGGTCCCCGCACCCCCCGATCAGGAGACTGACAGTGTTCAACCCCACGGCCCCCGTGAACGAGCAGCTGGCGCTGTACAGCGACCTCTTCATGCTCATCGCCGCGCTGGTGTACGCGGCCGCGTTCATCCTCTTCACCATCGACATGGCCACGTCCTCGGCCACCATCCGGCGGCTCGAGGAGGACCTCGCGGCGCAGCGCGGCGAGGTGCGCCTCGCCCCGGCCCGCGAGGCGGCTCGTGAGGCCGTGGGCGCCGGCGTCGGCGCCTCCGCCGGCTCCGCGGGCG
>NZ_JANQCJ010000042.1:0-16890 GCF_024723355.1 Micrococcus sp. HG099
ACAAACTTGGCACACTATTGAGTTCTCAAACAACAGGCGCTTCCAGCTTCAGCGACCCGCTCCGCGGGCCGTTTCGCTCTGGAGCAACTTCTCCATCTTAGACCATCCGCTGCGACCATGTCAACCCCGTTTTCGAGGCCTTCACTCGCCGTTCACGCGATCAGGCTTGAAAACCCTACCACGTTCTCGGTCGCTGTCAACCCTGCATTCCTGCCGGGCTGTCCCATCGCCGGCTCACGCACGTGACAGGTTCATCAGAACCTCACCGCACAGACACCGGTGACTCGCACCAGATCATCTTCTTCAGGAGTACCAGCCAGCATCACTGCCAGCCGCGTGCCCGGTGAACACCATCCGCCCTCGACCTGCCATTCTCGGCATGAATCCGCGGATCTCATGTTCCTCACCGCACCTCCCGGAGACCCGGTCGGCGTCGTGAGCACGAGAAAGAACTCTACCCCTGCCCCGCCCGGAACACCAAATCCGGGGCAGCGCCCATGGGGAAGGCCCCCTCCCCCGCGTAAACACGCGGCGGCGGGGGCCTCTGCCCCTCACTCGGGGCCCTGCCGTCGGATCCCCGTCCCGTGTCGTCGGTCACAGGTGGCGGACGGGTCCGGTCAGCCCCGGTCGGCGTCCTGGGACCCGAGGTCCGCGCCCGCCATGTTCTTCTTGCCCCGGCGCACGAGCAGATGCCGGCCGGCCAGCGCATCCTCACGGGTGTACACCCGGTCCGCGTCGGAGACGCGCTCGTTGTTCACGGACGCCCCGCCCTCCTTCACGGTCCGGCGCGCCTCGGACTTGGACCCCACCAGCCCGGTCGACACGAGCAGCTCGACGGCGGTCACCGTCCCCGGCTCCCCCTCCCACTGCGTGCGGTCGGCCTGCGGCAGCTCGGAGAGGATCGCGCCGAGGGTCTCGGCGTCGACGTCGCTCAGGTCTCCCCCGCCGAAGACGGCCTGCGAGGCCTCGATGACCTTCGTCGTCGCCTCCTCGCCGTGGGCGAGCGAGGTGACCTCCCAGGCCAGGCGCCTCTGGGCCTCCCGGCGGAACGGCTCGTCGGCCACCTTCTGCGCGTACTCCTCGATCTCGGCGCGCGTGAGGAAGGTGAACACCTTGAGGCGGTCCACCACATCGGCGTCGGCCGTGTTGAGCCAGAACTGGTAGAAGGCGTACGGGGAGCACATCGCGGCGTCGAGCCAGATCGCGTTGCCCTCGGACTTGCCGAACTTCGTGCCGTCGGCGTTGGTGATCAGCGGCGTGCCCAGGGCGTGGGCCTGCACGCCCTCCACCTTCCGGATCAGCTCGGTGCCCGCGGTGAGGTTGCCCCACTGGTCCGAGCCGCCGGTCTGCAGGCTCACCCCGTGGCGGCGGTGCAGCTCGAGGAAGTCGTTGCCCTGCAGCACCTGGTACGAGAACTCCGTGTAGGAGATGCCCTCCTCGGAGTTCAGGCGCTTGGCCACGATCTCCTTCTTCATCATGGTGCCCACGCGGAAGTTCTTGCCCACCTCGCGGAGGAAGTCCAGCGCGCTCATGCCGGCGGTCCAGTCCAGGTTGTTCACCATGGTCGCGGCGTTCTCCCCCTCGAAGGAGAGGTAGGGCTGGATCTGCTCGCGGAGGGACTCCACCCAGCCGGCCACGGTCTCCTGGGAGTTGAGGACGCGCTCGGAGGTCTGGCGCGGGTCGCCGATCAGGCCGGTGGCGCCGCCCACCAGGGCCAGCGGACGGTGTCCGGCGAGCTGCAGGCGCCGCAGCGTGAGCAGCTGCACGAGGTGGCCCAGGTGCAGGGAAGCCGCCGTGGGGTCGAAGCCGCAGTAGTACGAGATCGGCTCCCCGGCCAGCGCCTCCTCCAGCGCCGCCTCGTCCGTGGACACGTGCACGAGGCCGCGCCAGAGCAGCTCCTGCCACACGTTCTCGAAGCTCGGATCGTTCGCCTGCGCGCGCAGCCGTGCCGCGCGTTCCTCGTTATCGGGTGCCATGGCTCCAGCCTAGCGACGCGCACGCGCCCGACCGGTCCGCCGCGCGCACGCGACGTCCCGGCACTCGACTCAGGCCGGTGGGTCGGCGAGGCCGGCCGGCAGGGCGGCGACGTCGGCCGTGGACACCACGGACAGCGACTGGGTGGCCCGGGTCATCGCCACGTAGAGGTCGCCGACCACGCCCCGCGCGTCGTCGACGAGGCGCTCGGGAGCCGCCAGGACGACGGCGTCGAACTCCAGGCCCTTCGTCTCCCACGGCGTGGCCACCACGATCTCGACGCCGGGCAGCGGCGCGGTGTCCACGCGGGCCCGGCCCCAGCGCTCCCGCAGCGCGGCGAGCAGCTCCGGCGCGTGCGCGGCCGCGCCGATGACCGCGACGAGCCCCTCCGGCACCCGGTCCCGCTCCCCCGCGACGGCGTCCAGCGTCAGCGCGACGAGGTCGGCTCCCGGGCGGACGGTCAGCCGCGGGGCGTGCTCGCCCTCGCGGACGGCGCGCGGCCGGGAGACCTCCAGGCCGGCGGCCTGCGCCACCTGGGACGCCCAACGCATCACGCGCGCGGGCGAGCGATAGTTGACCGTGAGCTCCTCGAGCCGCCAGCGGTCGCCGAACTCGGGCTCCAGCACCGACGCCCACGAGCCGGCGGCGTCACGCCGCGAGGACTGGGCGATGTCGCCCACGATGGTGAAGGACTTCATGGGGCAGCGCCGGGCCAGCAGCCGCCACTGCATGGGCGAGAGCTCCTGGGCCTCGTCGACCACCACGTGGCCGTACGTCCAGGTGCGGTCGTGCGCCGCCGTCTCCGCCGTCGTGCGCCGCACCGCCCGGGCCTCGTTGGCCGCGGCCAGCTGCTCGGCGTCCACCACGCCGTCCACGCCCATGTCCGCGAGGGTCTGGTGCATGTTCTCCAGGGAGGCCCGCGCGTTCTCCAGGTTCCGCTCGTGCTGGGCGGCCGACTCGCCGCCCTTGGCGGGGGCCTCCAGCCGGCCGAGCAGCTCGGCCGCCTCGTCCAGCAGCGGCACGTCCGCCTCGGTCCAGGGGGCGTCCGCCGGACGCAGCAGCGCGCCGACCTCCTCGTCCGAGAGCCACGGGGCCGCCGCGCGCAGCAGGTGCTCTCGCGTGAGCAGGTCCCCCACGAGCTTCTGCGGGGTCAGCGGCATCCAGCACAGGTTCAGGGCGACGCGGACGTCGCGGGAGGTCCGCACGTCCTCGAGGAGCAGGTCGCGCTGCACGGGCGCGCCGGAGGACTTCTCCAGCTTCTTGCTCAGCTTCTCCGCCAGCTCGCGCACGAGGATCTTCACGAACGTCACGCGGGCCTCGTTGTGCGGCTTGCCCGTGGCGCGCGCCCGATCCCGGGCCCGGCGGACTGCGGCGGGCTTGAGCTTGACGGCGGTGCCCTCGATCATGAGTCGGCGCGGCTGCGCGAGCAGGCGCTGGCGCTGGGCCACCGCGTGGGCGATCACCTGCGCCATCTCGAGGCGGCCCTTCACGGCCGCGGCGTCGAGGTCCCGCTCCGGACCGGCCTGCACGCCAGGCATGAGCGTGCCGAGCGAGGCCATGACGACGCCGGTCTCGCCGAGGGAGGGCAGCACGCGCTCGATGTAGCGCATGAACGCCGTGGACGGGCCCACGATGAGCACGCCGGAGCGCGCCAGCCGCTCGCGGTGGGTGTAGAGCAGGTACGCGGCGCGGTGCAGCGCGACGGCGGTCTTGCCCGTGCCGGGCCCGCCCTGGACCACCACGGCCCCCGCCAGGGGCGCGCGGATGACCTCGTCCTGCTCGGCCTGGATGGTGGCGACGATGTCCCCCATCCGGCCCGTGCGTCGGGCGGTCACCGCGGCCAGGAGCGCGCCCTGCGAGTCCGCGCGCACGCCCTCCTGCCCCAGCAGGTCGGGGTCGAGGACGTCATCCTCGAGGTCGCGCACCTCGCGGCCGCGCAGCATCAGGTGACGACGACGGCGCACGCGGCCCCGGTGGGCGGCCGTGGCCTGGTAGAAGGCGCCGGCCTCCGCGGCCCGCCAGTCGACGAGAAGCCGCTCGTGTTCCTCGGTGGTGAGGCCGATGCGGCCGATGTACCGCTCCTCGTCCGGATCGCCGGCCCTCTCGGGGTCCAGGTCGAGGCGTCCGAAGACCAGTCGGTCGTCCACGGCGAGGAGCTGGGCGAGGCGGTCCTCGTAGAGGCTCGCGAACGCGTCGCGCTCGGAGTGGTTCTGCAGCGAGCCCTCGAGGCCGGTCCGGCGCACCGCCGCGAGCTGGCGCTCCTTCTCGTCGCGCAGCGCGTCCAGCCGGGCGTACCGCTCGGCCACCCGGGCCCGCTCGAGCTCGAGCTCGGACTGGCGGACGGACACGGCATCTGTCATCGGGAGGTCCTCGCGGTGCTGTCGGGGGCGTGCCGCGCCGCGGCGCACCCGGGGAAAGTGACCACCCATGCTACGCCGACCCAGGTGAACGGCGGGTGACGCGGCCGCGTCCCGCAGGTCCCCGCATCCGGCGGGACCTGCGGGACGGGCTCAGCGCGCGTTGACGACGGAGCCGGGGGTCTGCGTCCAGCGGCGCAGCGGCTCCAGGGTCCGCTCGAGGGCCTCGACCTGGGCGGCGACGGCGGCGGGGGCGGTGCCGCCCTGGGCGTCGCGGGAGTTCAGCGAGCCCTCGGTGCTGAGCACCTCGCGCACCTGCGGCGTGAGCGCCGGCGAGATCGCCGCGTACTCCTCGTCCGTGAGGTCCCACAGCTCCACGCCGCGGGCCTCGGCGGCCTTGACGGCCTCCCCGGAGAGCTCGTGGGCCTCGCGGAACGGGACGCCCTGGCGGACGAGCCACTCGGCCACGTCGGTGGCGAGGGCGAAGCCCTGCGGCGCCAGCTCGGCCATGCGCTCGGTCTCGAACTCGAGGGTGGCGATCATCCCGGACACGGCCGGCAGGAGCAGCTCGAGGGTGTCGGCCGCGTCGAAGACCGGCTCCTTGTCCTCCTGCAGGTCGCGGTTGTAGGCCAGCGGCATGCCCTTGAGCGTCGCCAGCAACCCCGCCAGGTCGCCGATGAGGCGGCCCGACTTGCCGCGGGCCAGCTCGGCCACGTCCGGGTTCTTCTTCTGCGGCATGATCGAGGAGCCCGTGGAGTAGGCGTCGTGCAGCTTCACGAAGCCGGCCTCCTTCGTGGCCCAGAAGATGACCTCCTCCGAGATCCGCGAGAGGTCGACGCCGACCATGGCCGCCACCCACGCGAACTCCGCGTACACGTCGCGCGAGGCCGTGCCGTCGATCGAGTTCCACACGGCGGAGTCGAAGCCGAGCTCCGCGGCCACGGCCTCCGGGTCCAGCCCCAGGGAGGAGCCGGCCAGGGCGCCGGACCCGTAGGGCGAGACGGCGGCGCGGGCGTCCCAGTCCACGAGCCGCTGCAGGTCGCGGGCGAAGGCCCAGGCGTGCGCGAGCAGGTGGTGGGAGAGCAGCACGGGCTGGGCGTGCTGCAGGTGGGTGCGCCCCGGCATGGGCGCGTACGGATGCGCCTGCACCTGGGAGAGCAGCGCGTCCACGGTGGCCACGAGGCCCCGGGCGATGATGCGCGCGTGGTCGCGCAGGAACATCCGGCCGAGGGTGGCCACCTGGTCGTTGCGGGACCGGCCGGCGCGCAGACGGCCACCCAGCTCGGGCCCGGCGCGCTCGATGAGGCCGCGCTCGAGGGAGCCGTGCACGTCCTCGTCGGAGTCCGCCGGGGCGTAGGCGCCGGAGCGCACGTCCGCCTCGAGCCGGTCCAGGGCGGCGATCATCCCCTCGAGGTCCTCGGCGCCGAGCAGGCCGGCGGCGTGCAGGACCCGGGCGTGGGCGCGCGAGCCGGCGATGTCGTAGGGGGCCAGTCGCCAGTCGAAGTGCGTGGACTTGCTCAGCGCGGCGAGCGCCTCGGAGGGGCCCCCGGCGAAGCGGCCGCCCCACAGGGCGCCCTCGTTGGTGCCGTGCCGGGCCTCGGGGTTCTCGGTCATCGTGGGTCTCCTCAGGTTCGGGGGTGACAGCACGACGGCGGCCGCCCGGTCATGGGCGGGCCGCCGTCGTGCGCGGGTGCCTCGCGGGTCAGCTGTTGGACAGGCGGGCGACGTCCTTGAGGTCGTCGCCGCCGCGCAGGCGCTGGTCCCGCTCCGAGGCCGTCTTGGCGGACAGGCCGAAGATGTCGATGAACCCGCGCGCGGAGGACTGGTCGAACGAGTCGCCCTCGTCGTAGGTGGCGAGGTTGAAGTCGTACAGGCCGGTTTCCGAGCGGCGGCCCTGGACGGTGGCCCGGCCGCCGTGCAGCTCGAGGCGGATCTCGCCGTTGACGTGCTCCTGGGTCGCGTCGATGAACGTGTCCAGGTTCCGCTTCAGGGGCGAGAACCACTGGCCGTCGTAGACGAGCTCGGTCCAGCGCTGGTCCACGGTCTTCTTGAACCGGGCCTGCTCCCGCTCGAGG
This sequence comes from Micrococcus sp. HG099, assembly GCF_024723355.1. Classification (NCBI taxonomy): domain Bacteria; kingdom Bacillati; phylum Actinomycetota; class Actinomycetes; order Micrococcales; family Micrococcaceae; genus Micrococcus; species Micrococcus sp. HG099. The sequence goes on from NZ_JANQCJ010000042.1 coordinate 6,407, forward strand.
GTGACGTTCTCGAGCTCACGGTGGGCGGCGATCAGCGCCATGGCGCCGGGGGCCTCGTAGATCTCGCGGGACTTGATGCCCACGAGGCGATCCTCGACGATGTCGATGCGGCCCACACCCTGGGCGCCGGCGCGGCGGTTGAGCTCCTCGATGATCTCCAGGGAGCTCAGCGCGCGGCCGTCGAGGGCCGTGGGGACGCCGCGCTCGAAGGCGATGGTCACCACGTCCGGGGCCGGCGAGAAGGCGGGGTCGTCCGTGTAGTCGTAGACGTCCTTGGTGGGACCGTTCCAGATGTCCTCGAGGAAGCCGGTCTCGACGGCGCGGCCCCAGACGTTCTGGTCGATCGAGAAGGGGTTCTTCTTGGTGGTGACGATCGGCAGCTCGTTGCGCTCCGCGTAGTCGATGGCCTTGTCACGGGTGAGGGCGAGGTCGCGCACGGGCGCGATGCACTTCAGGTCTGGGCCGAGCGTCTGGATGGAGACCTCGAAGCGCACCTGGTCGTTGCCCTTGCCGGTGCAGCCGTGCGCCACGGTGGAGGCGCCGAACTGCCGGGCCGCGGCCACGAGGTGGCGGGAGATGACGGGCCGGGAGATGGCCGAGACCAGCGGATACGCGTCCATGTAGAGGCCGTTGGCCTTGAGCGTGGGCATGCAGTACTGCTCGGCGAACTCGTCGCGCGCGTCCGCCACGTACGCCTCCACGGCGCCGCAGTCCAGCGCGCGCTGGCGGATGGTCTCGAGGGACTCGCCGCCCTGGCCCACGTCCACGGCGACGGCCACGACCTCGGCGCCGGTGGCCTCGGCGATCCAGCCGATGGCCACCGAGGTGTCCAGGCCGCCCGAGTAGGCAAGGATGATGCGTTCCTTCACGTTCTCTCCTCTTATATGGGGTGCGTCTCCGACAGTGGCCGGGCGGCCTGCGGAGGCGGTCTCGGAGCCGATCCTACCCGCGTTTCGAATAAGTATGCAAACTTCGGAATACTTGGGCGGGCCACGCTCCCCGACCGGCCGCCGCAACCTCCCTCGCGGCCTCACCGAGACCTTCGCCCACCACCCGGATCACCGCCGATCGCGACCTGAGTCACAGGAAGGACACGGCGCCGTGACCCGCCCGACGCCGACCGTCCACAGGTCGCCGGAAGATGTCCTGCACAAACTCCGTCCCTCGGGTGGACGAATCGACCCCGATGAGACGATCCGTTTGACATGATGTCCTCTCACGCCAAATCCGAGACGGACAGGCCAGAGTTCGCCCGCGCTCGATTTGACGCGAGGGGGGTCGGCGTCGTTGACTCTTCCGTAGCCGATTCGTGATCGAACCGTGATCTGACCGACAGGTCGGGAAGCGGGACCGCCCACGAGATCGAACTCGCTCCGACGGTCGCCCGCTGCTGGGTCGTCCCGAACCGCCGGAGGACATGACCCGACCAAGGAGAAGGACGATCCCGGTGCGCCCCGGCCGCCGATCAGCGAGGACTCGCCATGGACACCATGACTCTCTTCACCTCCACCCGCACCCGCCGCACCACCGCCTCCGTCGCCGCCGGCATGACCCTCATGGGCGCCGCCGCCGTGGGCTTCTCCGCTCCGGCCCAGGCCGCGACCGAGGAGACCTGGGACGCCATCGCGTTCTGCGAGTCCACCAACCGCTGGGACATCAACACCGGCAACGGCTTCTACGGCGGCCTGCAGTTCACCCTGTCGTCCTGGCAGGCCGTGGGCGGCCAGGGCTACCCGCACCACGCCTCGAAGGCCGAGCAGATCAAGCGCGCCGAGATGCTCCAGGACCTTCAGGGCTGGGGCGCCTGGCCCAAGTGCGCCGCCGGCCTGACCCAGGCCGACGCCGACGCCACCGACGCCGCGCCGGTCGCCGTCGAGCGCACCGCCTCCGTGCAGCGCCAGGCCGCCGCCGAGCAGGCTGCCGCTGAGGAGGCCGCTGCCGAGCAGGCCGCCGCCGAGCAGGCCGCCGCCGAGCGTGCCGAGGCCAAGCGTGCCGCCGCCGCCGAGCGCGCCGCTGCCAAGCAGGCCGCCGCTGAGCGTGCCGCCGCCGAGCAGGCCGTCGTCGCCGACGCCGAGACCATCGTCGTCAAGGCCGGTGACTCCCTGTGGAAGCTCGCCGCCGAGCACGAGGTCGAGGGTGGCTGGACCGCCCTCTACGAGGCCAACAAGGACACCGTCTCCGACGCCGCCATGATCTACGTCGGCCAGGAGCTCGTCCTGCCCCAGGCCTGAGACGCCTGACCGGTCGTCACCGGTCCATGATGAAGGCCCCCGCCATGGCGGGGGCCTTCGTCATGCCCGGCCGGCATCGGGCCAGGCCACGGGGGGCGGTCGCTAGGTTGGTGCACCGACCGACCCGCCGCCGGGGTGCCGACCCCAGTGCCGCCGGCCCCGGAGCCACAGTGCCGCAGGTCCGCAGGTCCGCAGGTCCGCCCAGCAGCAGAGCACACCGAGCACACCGAGAGGAGCGCCCCATGTCCGCCCCCGCCCCCGCCCCCGCCCTCGCCGTGCCCCGTGCCGCCGTCGCCGGCCCTCGCGCCCGGCGCCGCCCGCTGGCCGTGGGGGCCGCCCTCTGCCTGGCGCTGGCCGGCTGCGCCGCGCCCGGGGTGCCGGCCGGGGACGACCCGGACACGCTCGGGGGGCGGTGGACGGAGCTGAACGAGTCGCTGGACTCCGCCCGCTCCGTGGCCGTGACGGCCCGATGGGCCCGGCCCGCCGCCGTCGTCACGCTCGCGGGCTCGCTCGAAGCCGACGGCGCCTACCGGGGGACGTCCACGGGAGCCGAGGGGGCCGTGGAGGCGGTGCACGCCGACGGCGTCACCTACCTGCGCGGCGAGGGCGCCGGGGACGCGCTGGACGGGGTGGATCCCGGGCGGTGGCTCGCCCTCCCGGGGCCGGCGCAGGACCTGGTCTCCCCCGCGGAGCTCATCGCGCAGGTGCGCGCGGAGCTGCCCGACGCGCTCGCCCGGGAGGACGCGGCCGTCGAGGGGCGCGAGGTCACCGTGGACGGCGAGCGGCTCGAGCTGTTCTCGGGGCTCCGCCTCGACGGCGCCGGGCCGGTCGACCTCTATCTGGACGCCCGGGGACGGCTGGCGCGCGTCGCGCGCTCCGCCGATGCGACGGCCGACGCCACTGCGGCTCCGAGCTCAAGGTCTGGTGCGGCACGCACCTCGAACGCCGCCCCGGACCCGGCGGGCGCCCTGCTGCCGCGCGTCGAGTCGGTCGACTTCGACGACTGGGACGCGGTCCCGCCGGTGATCGCCCCGCCGGCCGCGGACGTCTGGGACCGGCCCGGGCTCTGACCGTCGCCCTGGACGACACGCCGGCCACGGCGTCCGGCGGCCTGGACCGCCGGACGCGGACTCAGCCGGCCAGGCCGAGCAGGTACGCCGCGACGACCGGCGCGGCGGACACGCCGGGGGTGATGAGCAGGATGGTGTCATCGCCGGCGATCGTGCCCATGACGTGCTCCACGCGCGCCTGGTCGATGACGCTGGCGAGGAACTGCGCGGCCCCGGGCGGGGTGTGCAGCACGACGAGGTTCTCCGTGGGCTCGGCGGAGATCAGCAGCTCCCGGGCCATGCTGGACAGGCGGCTGAGCTGGGCGTCGGAGCCGCGGCCGGGCAGGGCGCCGTCGTCGCCCTCGGCGGGCAGCGCGTAGACCATCCCCCCGGGCCCGCGGGTCCGCACGGCGCCGAGGTCCACGAGGTCGCGCGAGAGCGTGCCCTGCGTGACGGAGAGCCCGCGGTCGCCCAGGGCGTCCGAGAGCTCGGCCTGGGACCGGATGCCGCGCGTGGCCAGGATCTCCCGGATGGCCGCCTGCCGGGCCGTCTTGGTGGTGGGGACCGCCATCAGCGCGGATCCTCGGCGAGGCCGGAGCGGTAGAGCAGCCAGGCCATCAGCGCCTTCTGGGCGTGCAGGCGGTTCTCGGCCTCGTCGAACACCACGGACTGCGGGCCGTCGATCACCTCCGCGCTCACCTCGTAGCCGCGGTACGCGGGCAGGCAGTGCAGGAAGATCGCGTCGCTCCCCGCACGGGCCATGGCGGCCGCGTCCACCTGGTAGTCCCGGAACAGCGCCAGGCGCGCCTCCTTCTCGTCCTCCTGGCCCATGGACACCCACGTGTCCGTCACGATGACGTCGGCGCCGTCCAGCGCCTCCGCCGCGTTCGTGGTCACCAGGACCGAGCCGCCGGTCTCGGCGGCCCGCTCCCGCGCCGCCGCCACCACGTGCTCGGCCGGCAGGTGCCCGGCGGGCCCGGCGATGCGCACGTGCATGCCCGCCGTCGCGCAGCCCAGCAGGTAGGAGTGGGCCATGTTGTTCGCGGCGTCCCCGAGGTAGGCCAGCACGCGGCCCTGCGTGCCGCCCAGGTGCTCGCGGACGGTGAGCAGGTCGGCGAGGATCTGGCACGGGTGGTAGTCGTCGCTCAGGGCGTTGACGACCGGCACGCGGGAGTGGGCGGCCATCTCCTCGAGGCCGGACTGGGCGAACGTGCGCCACACGATGATCCCGACCATGCGCTCGAGCACGCGGGCGGTGTCCGCTACGGACTCCTTGTGGCCCAGCTGCGACTCCCCCGGGTTCACGATCAGGGGGCTGCCGCCGAGCTCGGCGATGCCGGCCGCGAACGAGACGCGCGTGCGCGTGGAGGTCTTGTCGAAGAACACCACGCCCGTGCGGGGGCCGGCCAGCGGCCGGTGCGCGAACCGGTCGGTCTTCATCTGCGCGGCCAGGTCCAGGACCTCGGCCTGCTCCCCCGGGGTGAGGTCCGTGTCCACGAGGAAGTGGCGCACGGCGGCGGGGGCGGGGGTCGGGGCGGGGGTCACGAGGGGTCTCCTTCGGTGGTGGCGGCGGACACGAGGGCGGGCAGCAGCTCGACGAACCGCTCCAGCTCCTCGGCCGCGATGACGAGGGGCGGGGCCAGGCGCAGGGTGTCCGGGCCCGTGGCGTTGAGGATCCAGCCCGCCTCGAGGCCCGCGGCGACGACGGCGGGCGCCAGTCCGCCGTCGGGCACGGGGCCGCGCGGCCCGGCGAGGTCCACGCCGATCCACAGCCCGTGGGCGCGCACGGCGGCCACCTCGGGCAGGTCGGCCAGCAGCTTTGCGGCGCGCTCGCCGGCAGCCCGCACGTGCTCGAGCAGGCCCTCGGAGCGGATCGTCTCCAGGACGGCCAGCCCCGCGGCGGTGGCCAGCGGGTTGCCGCCGAAGGTGGTGCCGTGCTGGCCCGCCGAAAGCAGACCGGACACCTCCGGGCCGACGCACACCAGGGCGCCGATCGGCACGCCGCCGCCCAGGCCCTTGGCCAGGGTGAAGGCGTCCGGCAGCACGGGGTCATCCGAGCCGGTCACGGAGGGGTTCTGGAAGCCGAACCAGGTGCCGGTGCGGCCCATGCCGGACTGGACCTCGTCCAGGATCATGAGGGCCCCGGCCTCGCGGGTGAGGGCGCGGACCTGGGCCAAGTAGCCGACGGGCCAGCCGTGCACGCCGGCCTCGCCCTGGACGGGCTCGAGGACCATGGCGGCCACGGTGGCGCCGGAGGCGTCCGGGGCGAGGGCGGCCCGCAGGGCGTCGACGTCGCCGCCGGGCACGTGCTCGACGCCCCCGGGCAGCGGCTCGAAGGGCGCCCGGTAGGCCTCCTTGTGGGTGAGGGCGAGCGCGCCCATGGTGCGCCCGTGGAAGGCCCGCTCGAGGGCGATGACGCGGGTGCGGCGGCCGGACGGGTCCTGCCCGCCGTGGCGCCGCGCGAGCTTGAACGCGGCCTCGTTGGCCTCCGTGCCCGAGTTCGCGAAGAACACGGTGGAGCCGGCGGGGGCGTCGGCGACGGCGAGCAGCTCCTCGGCGAGCCGGATCTGGGGCTCGGACGTGAACAGGTTGGACACGTGCCCGAGGCCGGCGATCTGCTCCCTCACGGCGCGCACCACCGCCGGGTGGGCATGCCCGAGGGAGTTCACGGCGATTCCGGCGAGCAGGTCCGTGTAGCGGCGCCCGTCGGCGTCCCACACGTGCACGCCCTCCCCGCGCACCAGCACGCGGGCGGGACGGCCGAACACCCCGGTCACGGAGTCCGCGTAGCGCGCCAGCAGCGCGTCCTGGGTGGTGCTCATGCGTCCTCCTGCACGGTCGTGGGGGCGGGGCGGCCGGCCGTGTCGGCGTCGGGCACCACCTGGGTGCCGACGCCGGCCGAGGTGAAGACCTCCAGCAGCATCGAGTGGGGGCGGCGCCCGTCCACCACGTGGGCGCGCTGCACGCCGGCGTCCACGGCGGCCAGGCAGGCGGCCATCTTGGGGATCATCCCGGAGGCCAGGGAGGGCAGCAGCGCCCGCAGCTGGCCCGCCGTCAGCGAGCTGATGAGCGAATCGCGGTCCGGCCAGTCCGCATAGAGGCCCTCCACGTCCGTGAGGAGCACGAGCTTGGCGGCGCCGAGGGCGGCGGCCAGGGCCGCGGCCGCGGTGTCCGCGTTGACGTTGAGCACCTGGCCCGTGGGCTCGCCGTGCTCGTCGATCTCCGGGGCCACCGAGGAGACCACGGGGATGCGCCCGGATCGGACCACGTCGAGGATCGCCGTCGGGTCCACGCCGGTGACCTCGCCGACCAGCCCGAGGTCCACCTCCTGCCCGTCCACCACGGCACCGGTGCGGCGGGCGCGCAGCAGGCCCGCGTCCTCGCCGGAGAAGCCGACGGCGTAGGGGCCGTGGGAGTTCACGAGGCCCACGAGCTCGCGGCCCACCTGGCCGGTGAGGACCATGCGGACCACGTCCATGGCCTCCTCGGTGGTGACGCGCAGCCCGCCGCGGAACTCGGACGCGATGCCGAGCCGGTCCAGCATCGCGTTGATCTGCGGGCCGCCGCCGTGCACCACGACGGGGTGCACGCCCACGTGGTGCAGGAAGACGACATCCTCGGCGAAGGCCCGGCGCAGCTCGTCCGAGACCATCGCGTTGCCGCCGTACTTGATCACCATGACCGAGCCGGCGAAGCGCTGGATCCACGGCAGCGCCTCGATGAGGACCTCGGCCTTGGACTCGGCACGGTCGAGCCGGTCGGCGGCGGAGAGGACGGGTGCGGCGGCCGTCGTGACGGGGTCGGGCTGAGGGCTCGATGACTGGCTCATGGGGGCGGTCCTCACGTGGAGTAGGCGGAGTTCTCGTGCACGTAGTCGTGCGTCAGGTCGTTCGTCCAGACGGTCGCCTCGGCGTCTCCGGCGTGCAGGTCCACCTCCACGAGCACCTCCCGCGCGGACAGGTCCACGAGGGCGCGGTCCTCCCCCACGCCGGAGGCGCGGCACACCTGGACGCCGTTGAAGGAGACGTCCAGCGCATAGGGGTCGAAGGCGGCGACCTCCTCGGGGACGGTGCCGACGGCGGCGATGACGCGGCCCCAGTTGGGGTCCTGGCCGAAGATCGCTGCCTTGAACAGGTTGGAGCGGGTGACGGCCCGGGCCACGGCCTCGGCGGCGTCCTCCGTCTGCGCCCCGTGCACGCGCACGGCGACGTCGTGCGCGGCGCCCTCGGCGTCCGCGACGAGCTGGCGGGACAGGTCCGCGCACACCTCGTGCAGGATCGCGGCGAAGGCCTCGGGGTCCGGGGCGACGCCGGCGGCGCCCGAGGCCAGCAGGATCACCGTGTCATTGGTGGACATGCAGCCGTCCGAGTCCACCCGGTTGAAGGTGGTGCGCACGGCGTCCTTGAGGGCGGCGTCGAGCACGGCGGCGGGCACGTCCGCGTCCGTGGTGATCACGCAGAGCATGGTGGCCATGCCGGGGGCGAGCATGCCCGCGCCCTTGGCCATGCCGCCCACGGTGAAGCCCTCGCCGCGGGCCTGGGCGGTCTTGGCCACCGTGTCCGTGGTCTTGATGGCCACGGCGGCGTCCTCGCCGCCGTCCGCGGACAGGGCGCCCGCCGCCGCGGCGACGCCCGCGAAGAGCCGCTCGCGGTCGAGGCGCTCGCCGATCAGCCCGGTGGAGCACACGAGCACGTCCCCGGAGGAGACGCCGAGGGCCTCGGCCGCGTGCTCCGCGGTCGCGTGCGCGTCCAGGAAGCCGGGGGCGCCGGTGGCGGCGTTCGCGCCGCCGGAGTTGAGCACCACCGCGTCCGCGCGGCCGTCCGAGACGGCCTGGCGCGACCACAGCACGGGGGCGGCGGCCACGCGGTTGGCGGTGAAGACGGCGGCGGCCGCCCGGCGGGGGCCGTCGTTGACGACGACGGCCACGTCCGGCGTGCCGGAGGCCTTGAGGCCGGCGGTGACGCCGGCGGCGCGGAATCCCTGGGCTGCGGTGACGCTCACGGTGCGACCCCCTGCTGCTCGAGCCCCGCCTGCTCCGGCAGGCCCAGGGCGATGTTCATGGACTGCACGGCGCCTCCGGCCGTGCCCTTGGTGAGGTTGTCGAGGGCCGCGGTGACGATCACGCGGCCGGCCCGCTCGTCCACGGCCAGCTGCATCTGCACGTGGTTGGAGCCCAGGACGGACTTCGTCGCCGGCCACTGCCCCTCGGGCAGGAGGTGGACGAAGTGCTCGTCCGCGTACGCCCGCTCCCAGGCGCCGCGCACCGCCACCGGGTCCGCGCCGGGCCGCAGCCGCGCCGTCGCCGTGGCGAGGATGCCGCGGGCCATGGGGGCCAGGGTCGGGGTGAAGCTGATCTGCACCCGCTCCCCCGCGGCCTGGGAGAGCCCCTGCTCGATCTCGGGGGTGTGGCGGTGGCGGCCGCCCACGCCGTAGGGGCTCATGCCGCCCATGACCTCGGAGCCGAGCAGGTGGGGCTTGGCGGCCTTGCCGGCGCCGGAGGTGCCTGAGGCCGCGACGATCACCACGTCCTGCGGCTCCAGCAGCCCGGCCGCGAAGCCGGGGGCCAGGGCGAGGATCGAGGTGGTGGGGTAGCAGCCGGGGACGGCGATGCGCCGCGTGCCGGCCAGGCGCTCGCGCTGGCCCGGCAGCTCGGGCAGGCCGTACGGCCACGTGCCGGCGTGTTCGGAGCCGTAGAAGGCCTCCCAGTCCGCGGCGGACTCGAGGCGGTGGTCGGCGCCGGCGTCGATCACAAGGGTCTCGGGCGAGCGCTCGGCGATCTGGGCCGCGAGCGCGCCGGAGGCCCCGTGGGGCAGGGCGAGGATCACGACGTCGTGCCCGGCGAGCACGTCCGCGGTGGTCTCCTCGAGGACGCGGTCGGCGAGGGAGTGCAGATGGGGCTGGAGGGCGCCCAGGCGCTCGCCCGCGTTGGAGTGGGCGGTGATGGCCCCGACGGCGACGTCGGGATGGCCGGCGAGCAGGCGCAGGGCCTCTCCCCCGGCGTATCCGCTGGCCCCGGAGACGGCGACGGTGTGAGTCATGCACCCACCCTAGCCGATATATGCAACGTGCGGCATATGTATGCGTAACCCGTCGCCGCCGGTGCCCCGATCGTAGACTGAGGCCATGCCCCACGCCAGCAGCCCCGCCGTCCCCCGCAGCCACCACGCCGTCGTCGTCGCCGAGACCGGCGGCCCCGAGGTCCTGCGGTGGACGCAGGCCGACGTCCCCGCCCCCGGCCCGGGCCGGGTCCTGGTGCGCACGGCCGCCGTCGGCCTGAACTACATCGAGACCTACCAGCGCGCCGGCGTGTACCCGATGGACCTGCCCTTCGTCCCCGGCACCGAGGCCTCCGGCACCGTGGTCGGGCTCGGCGAGGGCGTGGACCCGACCCTGCTCGGCGCCCGGGTCGCCACCGCGACGGCGCAGGGCGCGTACGCCGAGCACTTCACCGCGCCCGCGGACCGGCTGCTGACCGTGCCCGAGGGCGTGGACCTCGCCGACGCCGCGGCGCTGCCGCTGCAGGGCATGACGGCGCACTACCTGTGCCGCTCGACCTTCCCCGTCGAGGAGGGCCAGACCGTGGTGGTGACGGCCGGCGCCGGCGGCGTCGGGCTGCTGCTGACGCAGCTGGCCGCCGCGCGCGGGGCCCGGGTGATCACCACGGCGTCCACCGAGGCGAAGCGGGAGCTGTCCCGCGCGGCAGGTGCCGCCGCGGCCGTGGACTACCCGGAGCTGGCCGCGACCGTCGAGCGCCTCACCGACGGGCACGGCGCGCACGCGGTGTTCGACGGCGTCGGCAAGGACACCTTCGAGACGTCCTTGCGGGTGCTGCGGGTGCGGGGCACGCTCGTGCTCTTCGGGGGCGCCTCCGGGCAGGTGCCGCCCTTCGACCTGCAGCGGCTCAACGCCGCGGGCGGGCTGTACGTCACCCGCCCCTCCCTCGTGCACTACACGCGCACCGAGGAGGAGACCCGCGGCCGCGGCGACGAGCTGTTCGCCGCGTGGGCCGCCGGGGAGCTGGACGTGCGGATCGGCGAGCGCATCCCGCTGGCCGAGGCCGCCGCCGCCCACGCCGCCCTCGAGTCCCGGGCGACCACCGGCAAGGTGCTGCTCACCCTCGGCTGAGCCGCGCGCCCGGCCGGCCTCCCGCCCGCGGCCCCGGCGAGGCGCCGCGGGCGGCCCCGCCGCACGGACCCCCTCACCA
>NZ_JANQCJ010000043.1:0-16650 GCF_024723355.1 Micrococcus sp. HG099
GCCTCAGCCTCACCCCGGCCCCGGCCCCAGCCGGCCCGCCCCGGCCTCGCCCCGGTCCGGGCCCGGCTCGCCGCGCCCCCAGCCCCAGCCCCGCTTCCCGCGAGAGCCGCCGTCCCGCGTCACGACGTGGACCGCCCCTCCCGCGTGACGCGCGTCTCGGCTAGGGTGAGCATCAATAACCGACCGATCGGTCGGGACTCGTCCGAGCCCCCGAGACCAGGAGCACCCGTGACCGTCACCCTCCCCTCCCTCCCGGAGATCCTCCCCAGCTACGTCAACGGCGCCTGGTGGACGCCCGAGAACCCCTCCAAGGTCACCGTGGTGACGGACGCCAACACCGGCGAGCGTCTCACCGGCGTCTCCACCGACGGCCTCGACACCGCCGCGGCCATCGAGCACGCCCGCACCGTCGGCCAGAAGGCCCTCGGCGAGCTGACCATCCACGAGCGCGCCCTCAAGCTCAAGGAGCTGGCGCTCTACCTGAACTCCCGGATCCAGGAGCTCTACGACGTCTCCTTCGCCACCGGCGCCACCCAGCGCGACCACGCGTTCGACGTGGACGGCGGCATCGGCACCCTCTTCACCTTCTCCGGCAAGGGCCGCCGCGAGCTGCCGAACTCCAACGTCATCACCGACGGCCCCGTGGAGCCCCTCTCCCGCGACGGCTCCTTCATCGGCGAGCACATCTACCAGCGCATCCCCGGCGTGGCCGTGCAGATCAACGCGTTCAACTTCCCGGTGTGGGGCATGCTCGAGAAGTTCGCCCCGTCCTTCGTGGCGGGCGTGCCCACCGTGGTGAAGCCGGCGACCCCCACCGGCTACGTCACCCAGAAGTGCGTGGAGCTGATGCTCGAGTCGGGCGTGCTGCCCGAGGGCTCGCTGCAGCTGATCTCCGGCTCGGCCCGCGACCTGCTGGACCACCTGGACTACCGCGACCACGTCTCCTTCACCGGCTCGGCCGCCACCGCGCAGACCCTGCGCAAGCACCCGAACGTGCAGGAGGGCGGCGTCCGCTTCACCGCGGAGACCGACTCCCTCAACGCCGCCATCCTCGGCCCGGACGCGGACCCCGAGTCCCCGGAGTTCGAGGCGTTCGTGAAGGTCGTCGTCCAGGAGATGACCGTCAAGGCCGGCCAGAAGTGCACCGCCATCCGCCGCGTGATCGTCCCGCAGGACCGCATGGACGCCGTCGTGGAGGCGCTGTCCGCCCGCCTGGGCAAGGTCGTCCTGGGCGACCCGCGCGTCGAGGGCACCACCATGGGCGCCCTGGCCTCGAAGGAGCAGCAGAGCGAGGTCCGCGGCGCGGTGCAGCGCCTGGTCGACGCCGGCGGTCAGGTCCGCCTCGGCGGCCCCGAGGGCTCGACCGGCGACGCCGACGCCGAGTCCGGCGCGTTCTTCGCCCCCACCGTGCTCTCCTTCGACGACGCCCGCACCCCCGAGGTGCACGCCGTGGAGGCCTTCGGCCCGGTCACCTCGGTGGTCGGCTACACGGACGTCGAGGACGCCGTCGCCCTGGCCGCGCTGGGCTCCGGCTCGCTCGTGGCCACGGTGGCCACCAACGACGGCGAGACCGCCCGCGCGTTCGCCGCCGGCATCGGCGCCCACCACGGCCGCGTGCACTTCCTGAACCGCCAGACCGCCAAGACCACCACCGGCCACGGCGCCCCCGTGCCGGTGCTGGTGCACGGCGGCCCCGGTCGCGCCGGCGGCGGCGAGGAGCTCGGCGGCGTCCGCGCCGTGAAGCACTACATGCAGCGCACCGCCATCCAGGGCTCCCCGGACATCCTCACCGCCGTGACCGGCGTGTGGCACCAGGGCGCCGCGGCGCAGACCGTGACCCGCGAGGACGTGGACGCCGGCAAGGCGAAGCACCCGTTCTACAAGTCCCTCGAGGAGCTGCGGATCGGCGACCAGTTCGCCTCCGGCCTGCGCACCGTGACCCTGCAGGACATCACCGCCTTCGCGGAGGAGACCGGGGACAAGTTCTACGCGCACACGGACGAGGAGGCCGCCATGGCCAACCCGTTCTTCCCGCGCCGCGTGGCCCACGGCTACCTGCTCGTCTCCTGGGCCGCCGGCCTGTTCGTGGCCCCGGATCCGGGCCCGGTCCTGGCCAACTACGGCCTGGAGCGCCTGCGGTTCGTCACGCCCGTGACCTACGACGACTCCATCCGCGTCACCCTCACCGCGAAGAAGATCACCCCGCGTGTGACGGACGAGTACGGCGAGGTGGCGTGGGACTGCCGACTGCACAACCAGAACGACGAGCTGGTGGCGCAGTACGACGTGCTGACGCTCGTGGCCAAGACCTGGCCCATGGCGGAGCAGGACGAGGCCGCGCAGGCCTGATCGGCCGGGACCGGGCGTCGGCGTGAGCCGACCGCCCGGCAGCCCGACGCCGCGCTCGAGGGCCGGGGAGCACGTGCTCCCCGGCCCTCGGCGCGTCTCGACTCGGCCACGGACCGCCGCACCGGCGGTGACGCACGTCACCTGCCCGGCTACCGTGGATCCATGAACGCGACGACGCCCCTGACCCCGCGCCGGCCGGGCCGCCCGCGCCGCCCCGCCCTCGCCTTCGGCCTGCTCACGGCCGCCGCCCTCGCCCTGACCGCCTGCGGCGGAGGGGACGACGACGCCGCGCAGCCCTCCACGTCCCCGTCGCCGGCCGCGTCGAGCACCGGGGCGACGTCGTCGCCGTCGGGGGCGGCGTCGAGCTCGGGGGCCGCGTCGTCGTCCTCCGCGTCGAGCACGCCCACCGCGACCGCCCTGTCCCTGGACCTGCCCGAGGAGCTCTCCGGGGAGTCCGCCACGCGGCTGCGCGCGGTGGTGCAGGATGCCGCCGGGCCCGCGGCCGAGCTGGGCCAGACGTTCTCCTCCCCGCTGGAGCGCAAGGCCGCCCTGGAGGAGGACGCGGCGATTGTCGACGCCCTGGCGGAAGACGCCGGGGACGACGCCGGCCGGCGGGCCTGCGAGGACGCCACGCGCGCCGCCCGGGAGGCGGACCAGGCGTCCGGCGCCGCCCAGGCCGCCTGGTACGCGCAGCCGCAGACGGCGTCCACGACGGGCGGGTCCACGGACGGCACCGCCGCCTCGGGCCGGCCGGGGCTCCAGGTCGAGCCCCTCGGCGTCCAGGTGGCCGTCTACCCGGATGAGGCCACGGCCCGGTCGGTGGCCGAGGCCGCCCGTGACGCGGCGGAGGCGTGCGAGGGCCAGGAGATGTCCTCGATGGGGGTCTCCTCGGTCGAGCCGCTGACGGGCGCGCCGGGCGAGACCGCGTTCACGGTCGTGCCCGTGTCGGGCAGCATCATCTACGCGGTGTCCACGGTGGTCCAGGTCGGAGACCGGGTGTACGCGGTCTCCCAGGGCGAGGACGGCGCCGGCGTGCCCGAGGGCGCCGAGGAGCGCGCAGTGGCCCTCGTGGAGGACCTGGAGGCGGCGCTGGAGGGCTGAGGGCGCCCCGCAGGCTCCCGTTCCCCGCACGAAAACGTCCCGTAGGCTCCCGTTTCCCACACGAAAGCGGTGGGTGCGGGGGCGGGGGGCGGAGGCCGGAGCGGGGCGGCGGGTCAGCCGCGCAGGCCGCCGAGCACGACGCGGGTCACGGCGTCGACCATCTCGGTGACCGACTTGTGGCCCGGGGAGTCCGACTCGGGCCGGTACCAGTCGACGATCGAGTTGATCATGCCCAGCGCGAGGCGGGCGAGGTTCCGGGGGGTGATGTCCCCACGGACGGCGCCGGCCTCCTGGGCGGCGGCGATCATCTCGCCCAGGCGCCGGGTGATGGCGCGGCGGCGCTCCATGGCGGCCAGCTCCACCGCCGAGTTGCCGCGCAGGCGCAGCAGGAGGGTGACCTCGGGCATCTTCTCCACGAGCACGCGCAGGGTGCCGCGCACCGCCGCCTCGACCTGCTCGCCGGGGCCGGCGAAGTCGGCCATCACGCCGTCGAGGGAGGCCTCGAGGGCGTCCAGGGCGTCGTCGAGCGCCTGCTCGAGGATCGCCTCCTTGGACTCCACGTGGTGGTAGATCGCGGACTTGGAGATGCCCAGGTGCTGGGCCAGCATCCCCATGGACGTGGCCTCGTAGCCGTGCCGGTTGAACACGTCCACGCACACCGTCAGGAGCGTCTGCCGGTCGTAGCCGGGACGCCCGCGGCGCGGGGCGGTGCTGCTGTGGGGCACGGGGGACCTTCTTCGGGGGAGACGCCGACGGCGGCCGGACCGCTTCACTGTACCGGCCCGCCCGCCGTCGGGCTGAGGGGGGCGTCGGCGGGATCAGCCCTTGTCGCGCAGGTCGTAGATCCGCTTGAGCTTGCCGGAGGAGCGGGCCAGGGTCTCCGGCTCCACCACGTTGATCACGCACGAGGAGCCGATCTTCGTCTTGATCTCCATGCGCAGGTGCGCGGCGCAGGCCTGGGCCTCCTCGAGGGTCGCATGATCGCGGCGCTCGATGTTCACGGCCATCTGGTCCATGCGGTCCGGGCGGGTGATCTCGAGGGTGAAGTGCGGCGACAGGGCCGGCTCCTTGAGGGCCAGCTCCTCGATCTGCGACGGGAACAGGTTCACGCCGCGCAGGATGATCATGTCGTCCGACCGGCCCGTGATGCGGCCCATGCGGCGGTGGCCCGGGTGCGTGGTGCCCGGCAGCAGGCGGGTGAGGTCGTGGGTGCGGTACCGGATGATCGGCAGCGCCTGCTTGGTGAGCGAGGTGAAGACGAGCTCGCCGTGGCGGCCGGTCTCGAGGACCTCGTCCGTGAGCGGGTCGATGATCTCGGGGCGGAAGTGGTCCTCCCAGATGTGGGAGCCGTCCTTGGTGGCCGCGGACTCGCCGGCCACGCCCGGGCCCATGACCTCGGAGAGGCCGTAGATGTCCAGGGCGTCGAGGTCGAAGGTCTGCTCGATCTCGCGGCGCATCTCGTCGGTCCACGGCTCGGCGCCGAGGATCGCGACCTCGAGGGAGGACTCGCGGGGGTCCAGGCCGAGCTTCTTGAAGCCGTCCGCGATGGTCAGCAGGTAGGTGGGCGTGGAGAGGATGGCGCGCGGCTGGAAGTCGGTGATCAGCTGCACCTGCTTCTCCGTCTGCCCGCCGGACATCGGGATCACAGCCGCCCCGATGCGCTCGGCGCCGTAGTGGGCGCCGAGGCCGCCGGTGAAGAGGCCGTAGCCGTACGCGTTGTGCACGCGGTCACCGGGGCGGATGCCGCCGGCGCGGAAGCAGCGGGCGACGAGGGTGGCCCACGTGGCCAGGTCATCGTCGGTGTAGCCGACCACGGTGGGCTGGCCGGTGGTGCCGGAGGAGGCGTGGATGCGGCGCAGCTCGGGGCCCTGGGCGGCGAAGGCGCCGAACGGGTAGTTCTTCCGCAGGAACTCCTTGTCCGTGTACGGGAACTTGGCGAGGTCCTCGAGCGCCTTGAAGTCGGAGGGGTGCACGCCGTGGGCGTCGAAGTGCTCGGTGTAGGCGGGCACGTTCTCGTAGGCGTGGTGCAGGGACCAGCGGAGGCGCTCGAACTGGAGCGCCTCGATCTGGTCCCGGCTCATCGTCTCCTCGGGGTCCTGCGCCCCGCGGTCTGCAGGGGCGGGCAGGGGTGCCGGCGTGTACGGGTTGGGGATCGAGGCCTCGAGCATGGCGTCCTCCTGGGTGTTTGGGCGGTGGGGCGGCGGTCGACGACGGCGGCGCACCGGCGGGTGCGCCCCTCGGTCAGCGTCCGGGGGCGGGGATGGTGCGGGAGCGGCCGCGGAAGGCGGCCACCGGTGTGCCGTCGTCGGTGGTGACGGTGATGTCGTAGACGGCCGAGCGGCCGGCGGCGGCGACCAGGCGGCCCTCCGCGACGAGGGTCTGCCCGGCGCGGGTGCCGGCCAGGAAGTTCACGTCGACGCCGGAGGCGACGGTGATGGTGGAGCCGTCCCCGCCAGGGTCGTTGCAGGTCAGGGCGAAGCAGGAGTCCGCGAAGGCGAACACCGCGCCGCCGTGGGCCATGCCGAAGCCGTTGTGGTGGTCCTCGGTCAGGGTCATCCGGATGCGGGCGTGGCCCTTCTCCGCGACCTCGAGGGTGACGCCGAGCCACTGCGCGACGCGGTCCGCCGCGAACTGGGGGTGGTGGGGGGTCTCGGCCATGGTCCTCTCCCGGGGTGGGGCGCGGAGCGCGCGCGGGGGCGCGCGTCCAATTACTGAACGATCATTAGGTAACTCCGTCGATGTGACCTGCGTCAAGTCGGACCGGCGCGCCGCCCACCTCGTGACACCGGATGACGACGGCGGGCGCGGACCGGTGCGGCCTTGCCGTGTCCGGCGTCACGCCTAGGGTGTGGCCATGGTCAGCATCGCGCCCGACGGCACGCTCGTCTCCCTCAGCCCCTCGGACATCACGGCCGCCGCCACGTGCACCTACGGGTGGCTGCGCATGAAGGTGGATCCGGCGCTGGGGCGGGCGCCGCGGCTCGCCGTCGAGGACCCCATGCTGAAGCGCGTGTCCGGGCTCGGCGACGCCCACGAGGAGCGCGCCCTCAGGGGCCTGGTGGCCGAGCATGGCGAGGAGCAGGTGGTGCGGCTGGAACGGCCGAGCCCGTACACCGCGGCCACCGTGGCGGCCGCGGGCGAGCGGACCGCGGAGGCGCTGGCGGGGCGGCCCGCCGTCGTCTTCCAGGCGATGCTGCACGACGGCGCGTTCGGCGGCCTCGCCGACTTCCTGGTGCTGCGCCGGGACGAGGAGCACCCCGAGGGCGCCTACGAGGTGGTGGACACCAAGCTGGCCCGGCACGCCCGCGTGACGGCGCTGCTGCAGGTCGCCGCCTACGCGGACCTGCTGGACGGGATGGGCGTGCCGCGCACCCGGCACGGCAGCCTCTGGCTGGGCGACGGCACCCGGCACCGGGCGGACCTCGCCGAGGTCATCCCGGTGTATCGGCACCAGCGGGCCCGGCTGGAGCGCCTGCTGCGGGCACACGTGGCCTCCGGGGAGCCCGCCCGCTGGGGCGACGACGCCCTGGCGGTCTGCGGGGCGTGCGAGGCCTGCGCGGAGGCGGTGGAGGCGCACCGGGACGTGCTGCTCACCGCCGGGGCCACCCGCCTGCAGCGCACGCGGCTGCGGGAGGCCGGGATCGAGACCATCGAGCAGCTGGCGGACTCCGCCGCGGCCCCCGCGGGGATGCCGGAGCGCACGTGGCGGGCGCTGCGGGACCAGGCCGCGGCCCAGCTGGCGCCCCGGCGGCCGGACGGGACCCCGCCGTTCACCATCGTGGACCCGGTGCCGATCCTCGGGCTGCCCGAGCCCAGCGAGGGGGACGTGTTCTTCGACTTCGAGGGCGACCCGCTGTGGACCGCCCCCTCCGGTGAGATGGAGGGGCTGGAGTACCTGTGGGGCTGGGTGGAGGCCCCGGGCGGGGACACCGCCGGCACGGCCTTCGGGGACTTCCGGTTCACGGGGCTGTGGGCGGACACCCGCGGCGAGGAGCGGGCGGCGCTCGAGCAGTTCGTGGCGTTCGTGGAGGCGCGGCGCGCGGCCCACCCGGGGATGCGGATCTACCACTACGCCGCGTACGAGGTCACCGCGCTGAAACGCCTGACCGTGCGCCACGGCGTGGGCGAGCGCGAGCTGGACGACTGGCTGCGCGCGGGGTTGTTCGTGGACCTCTACTCCACGGTCCGCGCCGCCCTGCGGGCCGGTGTGCCGAGCTACTCCATCAAGAAGCTGGAGCCCCTCTACATGGGGGCGGAGCACCGGGCGGAGGACGGCGTCACGACGGCGGCGGACAGCGTCACCGAGTACCACCGGTACGTCGCCGCGATGGAGGCCGGGGACACCGAGGTCGCGAGGGCGATCCGCGCCGACATCGAGGACTACAACCGGTACGACTGCGTCTCCACGGCGCGGCTGCGGGACTGGCTGCTGGCGCAGGTCGAGCCCGAGGAGGCCGCCGTCGCGGACCGTCCCGTCGACGACGCCGCGACCGGGGACGAACCGCTGGTCGAGGCCGCGCCGTCGCTCCAGGAGCAGGACGCGGCCCTCGCCGCCTCGCTGCAGGCGCTGGCGGGCGTCGAGAGGGGCGAGGCGGGCGGGACGGGGGCCCCGGAGGCGGAGCTCGACGGCGGGCGGCGCGGCATCGCCCTGCTGGCCGCGGGCCTGGGCTACTTCGCGAGGGAGAACAAGCCGCTGTGGTGGGCCATGTTCGATCGGGCGGTGTCCGCCCCGGACGAGTGGCAGGAGCCGCGCGCGAACCTGGTGTTCGACACCGTCGAGTCGGTGGGCGCATGGGAACGTCCCACCCCGAGGAGCAACCCCGCCCGGACGCTGACCGTGACCGGGCGCCTCGAGCCGGGCACCGAGGTCCGGCCGCGTCGGAACAGCCAGGAGAGGTTCAAGCTCAATGCCCTGTACGAGCAGCCGCCGCGCGGGGCGGAGCTGGCCCCCAACGCCGTCCGCTGGCAGAGCCGATCGCCCGTGGACGTGACCGAGGTGGAGGAGATCGCACCGGGCCGGTTCCGCGTCAGCCTGCTGCAGCGCCTCAGCGCCAAGTACGAGCCGGAACCGCACGCGGAGGTGCCCATGGCGGTGTTCCACCTCAACTATGTCCGGCCCGGTGGCCTCCTCGAACGCATCCGGGAGCAGGCCGCCGAGGCCGCCCGCCGCGGCCGGCTGCCGGAAGGAGCGGTGTTCGACATCCTGGCGCGCCGTGCCCCGCGCACCACGGGCCGGACCCTCGCCGCGATCGGGGCGGACGTACGAGACGGCCGGCGGGACGGCGTCGGCGGCCTGGTCGAGGCGGTCGAGTCCGCACGCGGCTCCTACGTGGCCGTGCAGGGCCCTCCCGGCACCGGCAAGACGTACGTGGGCAGCCGCGCGGTGAAGGAACTCCTGGACCGGGGCTGGACGGTCGGTGTCACGGCCCAGTCCCACGCGGTGGTGGAGAACTTCCTCGACCAGCTGATCGGCGTCGGTGTGGACCCCGACCGCGTGGGCAAGGAGCCCAAGGACCCGGACGGACTGCACCGCTGGACGTCCCTGGGCTCCTCGGAGGTCCATGCCTTCCTGGCACCGGGCCGGGTCCTGGGCGGCACCGCGTGGACCTTCGCGAACGCCGCGGCCCAGCCGGTCGACCTCCTGGTGGTGGACGAGGCCGGGCAGCTCTCCCTCGCGCACCTCCTGGGCGCGAGCGCCCTGGCCGAGACGGTGCTGCTGCTGGGTGACCCGCAGCAGCTCCCCCAGGTCAGCAGGGGCGAGCACCCCCAGCCCATCGGCGACGCGGCCCTGACCTGGATCGCGGAGGGCGCCCCCGTGCTCCGCGCCGACCGCGGCTTCTTCCTGGACACCTCGTGGCGCATGCACTCGGCGCTCACCCGCGCGGTCTCCGAGCTCTCCTACGCCGGCCGGCTCGGCGCGCGGGAGGAGGTCACGGACGCCCGCCGGCTCGACGGTGTGGAGCCCGGGCTGCACCCCTGGCCGGTCTCCCACACGGGCAACGCGGTGTCCTCGCCCGAGGAGGCCGCGGCCGTCGTCGAGATCATCCAGTCACTGCTCGGCCGCACCTGGTCCACCGGCCCGGACGACCCCGGCCGGCCGCTCGAGCCGTCCGACGTGATCGTGGTGGCCCCGTACAACGCGCAGGTCGCCACGGTCCGGGAGGCGCTCGACGCCGCCGGCCTCGAGGGCACCGCCGTCGGCACCGTGGACAAGTTCCAGGGCCGGGAGGCCGCCGTCGCGATCCTGACGATGGCCGCGTCCTCACCACAGGAGGTGCCGCGCGGGCTGGACTTCCTCCTGAACCGGAACCGGCTCAACGTGTCCATCTCGCGCGGACAGTGGGCCGCCTACCTCGTCCACTCCCCCGCCCTCGCGGACGCGCTGCCCACCGGGCCCGAGGACCTGCCGATGATCGGCGCGTTCCTGCGGCTCGTGCACCGCTGACTCAGTCGGCGGCGCCCTGGCGCAGCAGGAACCGCTGCAGCTTGCCGGAGGGGGTCTTGGGCAGCCGGTCCACGAAGTGCACCCGGCGCGGGTAGGCGTGCTTGGAGTACTCGTCGCGGACCTTCGCCTGCAGCTCGGCCGCCAGGGCGTCCGGGTCCACGACGGCCCCGGCGGGCACCACGAACGCCACGACCTCCTCGCCCCGCACCCCCTCCGGGTCCGGCAGGCCGACGACGGCGACCTCCTGCACCCGCGGGTGGTCGATGAGCACGGACTCCACGTCGAACGGGCCGATCCGGTACCCGGCGGCGAGGATCACGTCGTCGTCCCGGGAGGAGAAGAAGAACCAGCCGTCGTCGTCCTGCCGGGCGGTGTCCCCGGTCAGGTACCAGCGCCCGTCCGGGGTGAAGCGCTCCGCGGTCTTCTCCGGCTCCCCGAGGTAGCCGGGGAACCAGAACAGGGGCGAGGCCGCGTCGATCGCGATCTGCCCGTCCCGGATCTGGGCGGCGATCCCCGGCAGGGGCACACCCATCGAACCCGGGCGGGGCGGCGCGGCCAGCTCGGGGTGCGCGAGGGTGCAGATGACCATGCCCAGCTCGGTCTGGCCGTAGTGGTCGCGGATCTCCGTGCCGAGGGCCGACCGGCCCCACTCGAGCACGGACGGCGGCAGCGGCTCCCCCGCCGTGGACACGCGCCGCAGCCGCAGCGGGGCGTCCTCGGTGACCTCCCCGGCCTTGGCCAGCGCACGGAACATCGTGGGGGCGCCGGCGAGGTTCGTGACGCCCTGCGAGCGGATCACCTCGACCATGGTCGCCGGGGAGAACGCGCCGCGGTACTGCACCGAGGTCGCCCCGAGCACCAGCGTGCCGACGATCCCGTAGTACAGCCCGTACGCCCAGCCGTGGTCGGCCGCGTTCCAGAACAGGTCCTCGGGGCGCAGGTCCACCGCGCACGTGAGGTAGACGGCGAACGCGGCGGCCGCGCGCAGCGGCACGGGCACCCCCTTGGGGCGGCCGGTGGTGCCGGAGGTGAACAGCAGGGCGATCGGCGCGTCCCCGCCGACGGCGACGTCCTCGGCCAGCGGCGCGGAGTCCGCGAGCGCGTCCCACTCCGCGCCGGTGCGGATGATCTCGATGCCGGGGATGTCCGTGAGCTTCTCGGCCTGACGGGGCTCGGCGACGACGAGCCGCGCCGCCGCGCCCTCGATGCGCATCCGCGCGGCGCCCGCGGCGAACGCGGTGAACAGCGGCACGTGCACGGCGCCGAGCCGCCACAGGGCCAGCAGCGTGATGACGAGCTCCTCCCGTTTGGACATCATCACGGGGACCCGGTCGCCGCGCGTGACGCCGCGGGCGGCGAGACCGGTGGCGAGGCGGCGGGAGCGGTCGGCCAGCTCGCCGAAGGTGAGGTCGACGGCGGACATGTCCTCCGCCACGAACCGGAACGCCACGGCGTCGGCCGGCCAGCGGTCGCAGAGCAGGTGGGCGGCGCAGGCGTCCGGGGTCTCGACGTCGGCGACCCACCCGGCCATCAGCCGGTCGATCGTCCCGGCCTCGTGGGCCTGCCCGGTCCGTTCCGTCATCTCGGTCTCCTCATCCCTCTCGGCATGCCGACGCCGGGCGACGGCGACGTCAGCCACGGTAGGTCCACCGCGCCCCGGGCCACCGGACGCGTCCGCATGTTGCACTCGCCACCCCGTCGCGGCGGAGGGCAGGATGGCGCCATGACCGAGCTCGATCCCGCCACCCCTCGCCCCTCCGGGACGCGCGCGGACGCCCCGCCCCGGACCGACGTCGCGCTGCGCCCGGTGGCCGCCGACGACGCCGACTTCCTGTGGACCTGGATCCACGGCGCCGAGGACCCCGAGTGGAAGTGGTGGGACGCCCCCTACTTCCACGCCGCGGACACGGCCGCCCCGCCGAGCCGCGTGGACTTCGACGCCGACCACGCGCGCCGGCGCGTCGGCGACCCTGACGTCCGGGTCGTCACGGTGGACGGCACCCCCGTCGGTCTCGTGACCCGCACGGAGCAGCATCCGGCGGGCTCGGGCTGGTGGGAGCTCGGCATCCTGCTGTTCGACCCGACCACGTGGGGACGCGGCGTCGGGCGGGCGGCGCTCACGCTGTGGTCGGACGCGTCGTTCGCGGAGACGGACGCGCACCTGCTGAGCCTGGTCACGTGGTCCGGCAACGCGCGGATGATCGCGTCGGCGGTCCGCGTCGGGTACACCGAGGTCGCCCGCATCCCCGAGGCCCGCTCCTGGGAGGGCCGGCGATGGGACTCGGTCCGTCTCGCCCTGCTACGCCGGGACTGGGACTCCGCCCGCGCCTCAGTCTGAGCCGGGGCGGGCTGCCCTGTCCGGCTCACCCGGACCGGCGAGCCCACCGGGGTAATCGGGGCCGCCCTGCCCTCTCGGAGCACCCGGTCCCTCCAGGATGCGGCGCAGCTCCGGGCCGGCGTCGACCACGCGGACGTCGTCGCCCGTGGCCACGCCGTTCCGCTCGAAGGCGGTGAGGACGGCGTGGATGACGGCGTCCATGGCCTCCTTCGTCTCCATCTGCCGCGCGCCGGACCAGAACCGCAGGTCCATGCCCACCGTGCTCACGCCCACGGAGGCGAGCAGCGCCTGCGGCGCTGGGTCCCGGAGCACCTGGGGCAGCTCTGACATCGCCCGCACGGCGATCTCCCGGGTCCGCGCCAGGTCGTTCCCCGTCTCGACGTCGACCCGCAGGGAGGAGCGCACGGCACTGAAGCCGGTCTGCACGGTCACGGCCTGGGAGTGCAGCATCTGGTTCGGGATCAGCACGAGGCGCCCGTCGAAGGTCTTGACGGCGGTCGAGGACAGCCCCATCTCCACGACGTTGCCGGCGTGCTCGCCGACCTGGATCTGGTCGCCCACCCGGAAGCGGTCCCGCGCGAGGATCACCATGCCCGCGAACATGTTGCCGAGCACGGTCTGGAACGCGATGCCGGCCGCGATCGAGATGACGCCGATGCCCCCGAGGAGGTCCACCGGCTTCACGCTGGGGAACACGACGGTCACCGCGGCGCCCAGGGACAGCACCGTGACGCCGACGGCCACGAGCTTGCCGAAGACCCGCGCGGAACTGGGGCTGCGGCCCCGGCGCGCGAACAGCCAGGCGACACCGGCCCCGAGCAGTCGCCCCAGGAGCCAGCCGACGACGGCGACGGCCAGCCCCACGGCGACGGCGAGCGGTGTGATCTGTGGCAGGTCCATCAGTCGTCCTCCGTCCGGCGGGCGACCAGCGCCCGTGTGCGGTCCAGCGCCGGCCGGTGCTCCGGCAGAGCGACGGCGTCCAGTTCCCCGAGCAGCTGCTCGAGGGCCCGCGGCACCTGCAGGGTGTCCGCCCCGTAGTGCGCGACCTCCTCCACGGCCAGCCGCAGCAGGTCCTCCACCGTGTCGCTCCGCAGGGCGACGCGCGGCGCCCCGTCCTCGTCCGCCACGTGCCGGGGCGCGTCGCGGCGGGTGACCGCCCGCCCGAGGATCACGCGCAGCTCGGCGAGGACCTGCGTGGCCGTCGTCGGGTCGTTGATGCCCGGGGAGAGCGCGCGCTCCGCGACGTCCACGAGCTGCCGCACCCCGAAGGCCGGGTCCTGCGGCAGGCTGCGCTGGGAACCGAGCGCCAGGGCCTTCTCCACGCCCTCGTCCGCGTCCTCGGCGGTGTCGCCCCATACCCGGGCCAAGGCGGTGCCGGGGGCGACGAAGTCCCCCGGACCCACCAGGAGCTCCACGTGGAGGTCGTGCTCGCGTGCCAGGGCGGCGAGCCGACGCTCGTCCACCTCGACGACGTGCCCGTGCCGGTCGCCCGCCCGCACGGTCCGCTCCGGGCCCGACGGCGCCCACGTCCCCCGCTCCGGGGCGTCGTCGGCCTCGGGGAAGTGCTCCTCCACCGCTCGGCACGTGGCCTCGCCGATGCGGCTGACGACGTCGGACACCTGGATCAGGGACATGATCGTGCGGATGAACGCGAGGAACAGCGCGAACGCGGTCAGCACCAGGACGTAGGCCAGGGAGACGGACAGCTGGGGCACGAAGACCTCCCCGCCGCCGGACGCGCCGCGCACCTCCCGCAGCACGGTCAGGGAGTAGACGAAGGAGGCGACGAACGCCCCGAGCGTCCACTGCGTGATCCGCGTGGAGAGGAAGTCCTGGAGGATGCGGGGGCTGAACTGGCTGCTCGCCAGCTGCATCACGACCATGGTGATGGAGAAGACGAGGCCCGTCACCGAGATCATCGCGCTCGCGATGGTGCCCAGCACGCTGCGCGCCCCGTCCGGTCCGCCCGGGAAGGCCACGCCGATCTGGTGGCGCAGGCCCGCGTCCACGAGCGGCAGGGTCAGGCCCACGACGACGGCGGCCAGGCTCACGAGCGCCGGGATCACCCAGAACGGGCGGAACAGCCTCCGCAGGGGCGACATGTGCCGGATGCTGTGCGGCCGCTCGACCACGGTGACGAGGGCGGGGGCGGTGCTCATGGGGGACAGTCAAGCAGGATCGGCGCGGTCGCGCCCGCCCAGTCCGGACTCGGACGGCCCGCCCCGAGCGGCGGCGCTGGCCGTGTCCGCCGCGCGCACAGCAGACTGGCCCGATGCTCCTCCCCTCCCTCGACGAGTTCCTGCGCATCCTGATCGTCACCCCGCTGGCCTACGTGGCCGTCGTCGTGCTCCTGCGGGTCAGCGGGAAGCGCTCCCTGGCCAAGCTCAACGCCTTCGACATGATCGTCACGGTGGCCCTCGGCTCGGTGCTGGCCAGCACCGTCACCGCCTCGGGGACGGCGCTCGTGGCCGGGCTCACCGGCTTCGCAGTGCTCCTGCTGCTGCAGGTGATCGTCTCCTGGCTGACCTCCCGGCGGCGAGTGCAGACCTCGCTCGTCCGCTCGGAGCCCACCCTCCTGGTGCGGCACGGGCGACTCCTGACCGATGCCGTGGCCGAGGGCCGGCTCACGGAGGACGAGGTGCGCCAGGCCGTGCGTTCCCAGGGCATCGGCGGGCTCGACCAGGTGGCGGCGGTCTGCCTCGAGTCGGACGGCACCCTGTCGGTGATCCCGACCTCCTCCCTGGGCGACGAGTCCGCCCTCGCCGATGTCGGTGCGTGGTGATCAAGGGTCCCGCCGCCGAACGGCGTCCACCCG
The DNA here is from genome assembly GCF_024723355.1 of Micrococcus sp. HG099. NCBI lineage: Bacteria > Bacillati > Actinomycetota > Actinomycetes > Micrococcales > Micrococcaceae > Micrococcus > Micrococcus sp. HG099. The sequence goes on from NZ_JANQCJ010000043.1 coordinate 15,049, forward strand.
CGGTGCCAGAATGGAGCCATGACCACGCAGCCCGCAGGCCCCTCCCCCGCGTCCACTGACCACCGCCGCTCCCTGGCCGACTCCGGCGCGGCCCTCGGCCCGCTGGACGGCCGGTACCGCGCCGCCGTCGCGCCGCTCGTGGAGCACCTCTCCGAGGCGGCGCTGAACCGCAACCGCATCCACGTGGAGGTGGAGTGGTTCATCCATCTCGCCGAGCACGCCGTGCTGCCGGGCCTGACGCCCCTCACGGACGAGCAGAAGGCCGGCCTTCGGGCCATCGTCACGGATTTCGACGCCGACTCCGTCGCCGAGCTGGCGGCCACCGAGAAGGTCACGGTGCACGACGTGAAGGCCGTCGAGTACTTCATCGCCGACCGCCTCGAGGGGCTGGGCCTGGGCCGGCTGAAGCCGCTCGTGCACTTCGCGTGCACCTCCGAGGACATCAACAACCTCGCCTACGCGGTGGGTGTGCGCGACGCCGTCGAGCAGGTCTGGCTGCCGGCCGCCCGCGCCGCCGTGGCCACCGTCTCCGCGATGGCCGCCGAAGCCGCCGAGACCCCCATGCTCTCCCGCACGCACGGCCAGCCGGCCACGCCCACCACGCTGGGCAAGGAGATGTCCGTGTTCGTGCACCGTCTCACGCGTCAGACCCGGCGCATCGCCGCCCAGGAGTACCTGGGCAAGATCAACGGCGCCACCGGCACCTACGCCGCCCACCTCGCCGCCGCCCCGGACGCGGACTGGCCGGCCCTCTCCCGGTCCTTCGTGGAGCACCTCGGCCTCACCTGGAACCCGCTGACCACCCAGATCGAGTCCCACGACTGGCAGGCGGAGCTGTACGCCGACGTCGCGCGCTTCAACCGGATCCTCCACGGCTTCTGCGTGGACGTGTGGAGCTACATCTCCATCGGCTACTTCACGCAGATCCCCGTGGCCGGCGCGACCGGCTCCTCCACGATGCCGCACAAGGTGAACCCCATCCGCTTCGAGAACGCCGAGGCCAACCTCGAGCTCTCGTGCGCCCTGCTCGACTCGCTGGGCGCCACCCTCGTGGAGTCCCGTTGGCAGCGCGACCTCACGGACTCGACGTCGCAGCGCAACATCGGCGTGGCCCTCGGCCACTCGGTGCTCGCCCTCACCAACGTCACCAAGGGCATGGGCCAGCTCCAGGTGGCCGAGCCGGTGCTGGCCGAGGACCTCGACACGAACTGGGAGGTCCTCGGCGAGGCGATCCAGACCGTCATGCGCGCCGAGGCGATCGCCGGCGTGCCGGGCATGGACAACCCCTACGAGCGCCTCAAGGAGCTCACCCGCGGCCACCGCGTGGACGGGGCGCGCATGCGCGAGTTCGTGCGCGGGCTCGGCCTGTCCGACGGCGCCCAGGCGCGCCTGCTCGAGCTCACCCCGGCCGGCTACACGGGCGTGGCCGCGGACCTGGCCCGCGAGTTCGGGCCGGCGGCCTCGGGCCGCTGACCGGACGGGCCGCAGGCCGGCCTGCCCAGGGCGGCCCGGACGCGGCCTGGGCGTCAGCCCCCGGCGGGCTCGGACGCCCAGGCCACGATCCGAGGACAGGATGGTCACGACCTGAGCACACCTCTGGTG
>NZ_JANQCJ010000044.1:0-16068 GCF_024723355.1 Micrococcus sp. HG099
CTCCAGGACCTCGCGGACCCGCCGGCGGGGCAGGCCCTGCGTGGCGGCGGCCCACCCGAGGTGGCCGCGGACGGTCATGTGCCCCGGCAGGGACTCCGCGCTCAGCAGGGCGCCCACGGTGCGTCCGGGGGCGGCGGCGTCGGCGAACGGCGCGCCGTCCACGGTCACCTCGCCGGCGTCCGGGCGGGTGAGGCCGAGGGCCATGCGCAGCACGGTGGACTTGCCCGCGCCGTTGGGGCCGACGAAGCCGGTGATGCGGCCGGCGGGGACGTCGAAGGAGACGTCCTGCACCGCGGGGACGCCGCCGTAGTGCTTGGACACGTGGCGGATCGAGAGCATCGGCGGGGCCGGCGGTGCGTCGGACGCGGGAGCCGCGGGGATTGCGGGGGCCTCGGTGCGGCCGGGGGAGGGGAGGATGAGGGCGGTGTGCGTGTTCATGGTGACGATGCTCGCGTCCACCGGGCGGCCGGGGGCAGGGGCGTGAGGATGGTTCCGGGGGCGACGACGGGCGGAACCTCGGTGCGACCTGGGGCGGACCGCACGGGCCTCCCCGCCTGGCGGACCCGCCAGTGCTCCTCATCCGAAAGTCGGGCCGAGGAGCCGACCCACGGGGCACCCGATCCCGCCTCAGGTCCCTTCAGCGCGGCGGCGGGCGCCGGAAGGATGGAGCCATCACCAGGACGGACCGCCGGCCCGTCGCCACCGACTCCCGAAGGAGCCCCCCATGACCACCCCCGCCGCCTCCACCGAGTCCCGCGCCGTGCGCCGCGCCGAGCGGACGATCACGTTCCTGCTGATGGCCCTGGCGACCGCCGTCGTCGTGGTGCTCGGGCTGACCACCGAGCTGACCACCCTGCCCCGCCTGGGCATCACCCTGGGCGCGCTGGTCGTGGCCTACCCGGTGCTTCGGATGCTGCTGTACCCGCGCTCCGCCTGACAGCCCCACCCCCCCCCAGACGCGCTCATACCCCCCCCAGACGCGCTTTCGCTCGGGAAATCGTCGCTACCATCCCAGGATTTCGGGATGGTAGCGACGATTTCCCGAGCGAAAGTGTTTCCGGCTGGGACCCGGCTCCGGCTCAGGCTCCCCAGCTCAGCCCAGCGGGACCGTGATCTCGGCGCCCGGGGACAGGGTGTGCTCCTGGCCGGCGATGATCATCGGCACGTCGTGCCACATGCCGCTGCCGGCGCGGACCGTGACCTCCGAGCGGCGCATGTGGATCTGCACCGGCTGCTGGCGGAACCGGATGGTGAAGCTGGCGCCGGGCAGCTGGGAGGGCATGCGCGGGTCCACGCGCACCACGTCCTCGCGCGTCTCCAGGCCCGCGTAGCAGCGGATCACGGTGTCCACGGTGCCGGCCATCAGGCCCAGGTGGATGCCCTCGGGGGTGGTGCCGCCCTGGGTGTCGGAGAGGTCCGACTCGAGCGCCTCCGTGAACAGGTCCCACGAGCGGTCCGGATCGGTGCGGGCCGCCACCCAGGCGTGCACCAGGCGGGAGAGCGTGGAGCCGTGCGTGGAGCGGGCCTCGTAGTACGTCACCATGCGCTCGAACGCCTCCTGCGGCAGCTCGTAGCCCATGCGGCGCAGGATCCCGTCCAGCTCCTCGGCGGAGAACAGGTAGCCGAGCATGAGGGTGTCCGCCTGCTTGGAGAGCTTGTACCGGTTGGTGGCGTCGCCCTCGGCCTGCAGGATCAGGTCCATGCGGCCGATGTTGCCGTACTTGGCCCGGTAGGCCTCCCAGTCGAACTCCTTGAGGTCCTGGTAGCCCTCGAACTGCGCGAGGATGCCGGCCTCCTCGCCGTCCTCGAAGAACGGCACGGTGAGGCGGGCGCTGACGTCCTCCCAGCGCTCGATCTCCTCCTCGGTGATCTCCATGATCTCGGGCAGGCCGTCGTCGAGGGTGTCCAGCCAGCGCACCAGCCGGGCGGTCTCGGAGAGCACCCAGGAGGTCAGCACGTTGGTGTACGCGTTGTTGCGCAGGCCCGAGCCGGGGGTCTCCGGGTAGCCGTCGTGGAACTCGTCCGGGCCCATGACGCCGTGGATCTCGTAGCGGTCCGTGTACGCGTTGTGCAGGGTCATGGACATGAAGAACCGGGAGACCTCCACGAGCATCTCGGCGCCGTAGTCCGAGATGAAGGACGTGTCCTTGGTGATCTCGATGTAGCGCAGCACCGAGTAGGCGATGTCCAGGGAGACGTGCCGCTGGTTGTGGGAGTTGTCCGGCATCCACATGCGCGAGCGCGGGTTCCACAGCTCGGTGGGGGTCTCCTCGGAGCCGTCCGCGCCGGACTGCCACGGGTACATGGCGCCGGCCCAGCCCTCGGCCTGCGCGTTGGCGCGGGCCTCGTTGAGGCGGCGGTAGCGGTACATCAGGATGCCGCGGGTGATCTCGGGGCGGCGCAGGGTGAGCATCGGGTAGACGTAGATCTCGTCCCAGAAGATGTGCCCGCGGTAGCCCTCGCCGTGCAGGCCGCGCGCGCCCACGGAGGCGTCCAGGTCGCGGCGGCGCCCGTAGGCGGTCTGCAGCACGTGGAAGGTGTGCAGGTTCAGGGCGAGCTGCTGGCGCAGGGAGGCGCCGTCCTTGCCCATGGGCACGGCGGAGCCCACAGAGGCGGAGCGGCCGGCGTCGACGACGGGCGGCGCGTACTCGGCGCCCTCCGCGGCGGCCGCGGAGCGGCGCTGGTGCCGGTAGGGCTCGGCGAGGTCGATGCGCACCGAGAAGCGGTCCCAGTTGGTGCCCCAGCGCTGCTCGTGGAGGGTGAGCAGGCTGCGGAAGTTGTTGGCCCGCTGCACGTCCTTGACGGCGGACTCCCACACGGAGGCTTGGGCGTGGTCGTGGCTGGTGGCGACGGCGGCGATCTTCTCGATCACCAGGGGCACGCCCTCCTCCACGTGGAGGCGGATGTCCTGGCCGACGCGCAGGTCGGAGCCGTCCACGGGGCGGCGGATGGGCTCGTGGTGGCCGACGGGGGCCATCTGGCGGGTGCGGGTGGCGACCGCGATGTCGATGCGGGACTGGCTGGTGGTGGTCTCGAGGAGGACCGTCTCGCCGTCGATCTCGCGGGCCTGGGAGGGCTCGAGGTGCTGGTTGGCGAGGGTGCGGTCGTCGGAGACGTTGAGGTTGGCCACGCGGCCCTCGATGGTGGAGCGCACGGTGAGCTCGCCGGTCCAGTTCTCGGCGACGACGGTCAGCTCGATCGCGGCGAGGTGGCGGTGGGCCAGGGAGGTGAACTGGCGGGTGTGCAGGCTGGTGCGGCGGCCCTGCTCGTCCTCGAAGGCCATGGTCCGGGAGAGGACGCCGCGGCGCAGGTCCATCTCCTGGCTGAAGTCCACGAGGGTCTCCTCGCCGGGCAGCAAGGGGCGCCCGCCGCGGGGGGTGACCACGAGCGGGGTCCAGTCCTGGATGTTCACCATGTGCTCGGTGTCCACGGCCCGGCCCTGGACCATGGAGGTGAGGCGGTTGAACACGCCGGCCATGTAGGTGCCGGGGTAGTGGACGTCGGAGATGCGGGTGCCGGGGACGGCGCCGCGGGTGCCCCAGTAGCCGTTGGCGAGGGTGCACAGCACCTCGCGAGTGCCCTCGGAGGCCGGGTCGAACTCGTCCCAGCGCAGCACCCAGGCGGGGTCGAACGGGGTCGTGGTGCGCTCCTCGAGGCAGAGGGTCCCGTAGTCCTGGACAACGAGGTGGGCGCCGGCGTCCTTGAGGCGGCCCTTGCCGAGGTCGGGCTCGCGGTCCACGCCGATGACGAGGCCGAAGCGGCCGTCGGCGGCGGCCTTGACGCCGGAGACGGCGTCCTCGAGGACCATCGCGTCGGCGACGTCGACGCCCAGCTCGCGGGCGGCCTCCCAGAACATCGCGGGGTCGGGCTTGCCGGGCAGGCCGCGCTCGATCGCGGTGTGGCCGTCCACGATCACGGGGAAGAAGTCCAGCACGCCGCCGGCGCCGAGCACGGCGCGGGAGTTCTTGGAGCTGGTCACGAGGGCCACGGGCACGCCCTTGGCGCGCAGCTTCTCCAGCAGGTCCTGGGCCTCGGGGAACACGCGGACGCCATCGCGGGCGAGGACCTGCTCGAAGTAGCCCTGCTTGCGCTCGGCGAGGGCGAGGACGGTGAGCTGCGGGGTGGTGGCGGCCTCGGGGGAGTCGGCCTCGGGCACGCGCAGGCCGCGGGAGTGGAAGAAGGTGCGCACGCCGTCCTCGCGGGGGCGCCCGTCCACGTGGTGCAGGTAGTCCGCGGCGGCGTCGAAGGGGCGCAGTGCCTCGGGGTCGGCGGCGACGGCGGCCGCGTTGGCGGGCAGCGCGCCCACGGCGGGCAGGGCCTCGTCGAAGAGCTCCTTCCACGCCTGGGCGTGGACGCCGGCGGTGTCCGTGACCACGCCGTCCATGTCGAAGATCACCGCGCGGTAGCGGCGCAGGCGGTGGCGGCGGGCGTTCAGGTCCTGCGAGGGGGCGGGGGTGAGCGTCTGGGACATGGGCGGACGGCCTTTGCGCGTGGTCGGTGGGAGGGCGGGACTCGGCCCTCGTCGGGGACTGCGGACCAGCCTAGAGGGCACCCCGCCGCCGTGGCGCGCCCCGATCCGCCGGATTCCGGTGAGTCCGCTCACGGTCCGCGGGGCCCGCGGCGGGGTCGGGGAGCGGGGCCGGCGCGGGCCCCGGCGCCGCGTCCCCGGCCTGGCTCCCGCGACCGCCCAGGTCAGCGGCGGGTCAGGCGCGCGAGAGCAGCACGAGGGTCTCGGCGTGGCCGGTCTGGGGGAACATGTCGAACACCTGCGCCCGGCGCGCGCGGTAGGCGGGCATCGCGGCGAGGTCCTTCGCGAGGGAGGCGGCGTTGCAGCTGGAGTAGAGGACGTGGGGCACGCCCGAGTCCTGCAGCCGGGCAGCCAGCTCCGGGCCGATCCCGCGCCGCGGCGGGTTCACGACGACGGCGTCCGGCATGGCGGCGGGCGCGGCGTCGTCGTCGGGGTGGGCGCCGGCGTCGGAAGGCTCCCGTCTCCCGGACGACAGCGCATCCGAAGCCTCCCGTTTCCCGGACGAAAGCGCCTCCGAGGGCTCGCGTCTCCCGGGCGACAGCGCCCGGGTGGCGTCGCCGGCCGTGAAGCGGACGGCCCCGGCCAGGCCCAGCTCCGCGGCGGTGTCCCGGGCGGCGGCCACGGCGTCCTCGCTCGTCTCCAAACCCCACACCTCGGCCACGCCGGCGCCGCCCTCGGCCACGGGCCGGGCGAGGTGGAACGCGAACCCGCCGACCCCGCAGTAGAGGTCCCACGCGCTGTGCACGGGGGTGCCGTCGGCCGCGGCGGCCTCGGCGAGCCAGGCGGCGGCGGTGGCGTAGAGCCGCCGCGTGACGTCCGTGTTGGTCTGGAAGAAGCCCTGGGGGCGCAGTCGCAGGCCGATCCCGTTGAGCTCCATGCGCAGGGTGGGGTCCCCGGCCAGGTGCACCTCGTCCGGGCCCTCGGGCAGGGCCACGTGCTCGGGGTGCAGGTTGGCGGTGACGACGGCGGCCGGCGTGCCCAGCCCGGCCAGCGCGGACCGCAGGCCGGGGACGGCGGCGCGCAGCGCGTCGAGGCGGGCGGCGGAGCGCAGGACGAAGCGCACCATGAGCTCGCGGTCGGGGGAGAGGGTGACGATCACGGACTTCAGCTCGCCGGTGCGCGCCGCGACGTCGTAGGGCTCGAGGCCGGCGGCCGTGATCGTCTCCGCGATCGCGTGGAAGGCGGCCTCCATGCCGTCCTCGTAGAGGCCGCAGTCGCGCAGGTCGTGGCCGGTGCCGTCGTGGTGGCGCGGGTGCTGCTCCGGGTCCAGGATGCCCAGCCGGGGCGCGGCCGCGGTGCCGGTGGCCACGAGCTTGGCCTTGTTCCGGAACCCGGACTCGGCGGAGGCTTGCGGGGGCAGCCAGGCCTCGGCGGGCACGGCGGCGTCCAGGCGGGCGCGCACGGCGGCGTCCTTGTCCGTCAGCTGCACGCCGTAGGGCACCCCCATGAGGGCGCAGGACCGGCACCGGCCGGCGTCGTAGTGGTGACACTGCACGGGCGGCGCCTCAGCCTTCGGCGCCGACGCGCAGGTCGGGGCGGTCGAGGCGCTCGGCCAGGTGGTCCAGGGCCAGCTCGGCGGCGGTGGCCAGGTCCGCGTCCACGTCCATCACCATCCCCGTGAGCACGGGCAGCGCGGCCTCGAGGTCCTGCGGCCCGGCCAGGGCGCCGAGCGCGGAGGCCGCCGACGCGCGGACCTGCGGGTCCGGGTCCGCGCAGCCGGTGCGCACGGCGTCCACGAGGGCGCGGTCCACGGCGACGTCGGCGCGCAGGGAGCCGGCGCGGGCGGCCAGCACGAGGTGCGCGGCCGAGCGGACGTCCGGCTCCGGGGCGGACAGGGCCGCGGTCAGCGCGGGCAGCGCGCTGCGGTGCCAGGCGTGGCCCAGCGCCAGGGCGCCGGTGGCGCCGGCGGTGAGGTCGCCGTCGTCGCCGGTGAGGGCGCGGGCCGCGCCCGAGGTCACGTCCGCGGGGGTGACGGACCCGGTGAGGAGGCGGACCGCGAGGCCCGCGACGGCGGCCTCCCCGCGCTCGGCGACGGCCGCGGCCACCCGGCGGCGCAGGCGGTCGTGCGGGGTCTGGGGCTCCGCGGGCAGGGGGAGTCGGTCGAAGGCGGTCATGGGTCCATTCTGACCCGGACGCCGGCGCGGCGCCCGGCGGTCCTGGGAGGTTCCCGGAAGTGCGGTGAGCAGGGCGTGATGGACGGCACATCGCGGCCCCCCGAGTGGTACGTTCGCTGGCATGAAACCCGCCGGAGCCCTCGCCCTCGAATTCCGGGCGGACAGCTTCGACCATCCCGGCGGGCTCGTGGACGCCGGCACCGTCATCTCGTGGATCGAGAAGGCGGGCTACGCCGTCGCCGCGAGCTGGGCCGGGACGTTCGTCCGTGCCCGATACATGGGCCACACCCAGTTCCGCCACTCCGTGCCGGTGGACCACCGCGCCGTGGTCCAGGCGCGCGTGGTGCACACGGACGGCGCGGACGTGCACGTCCAGACCCGGCTGCTGCTGCCCGAGGTGAAGGACGAGTCCGGCGACCCCGTGGTCGCCACCTCCTCCCTGGTGGTCTACTCCGCCGAGGAGGACGGGGCTCGCGTCACCGTGCCGGCCTGGGTGCCCTCCACCCCCGGGCAGATCGAGCGCGACGAGCAGGCCAGCCGCTCCACCGTGGCCCGCCGCGCCGTGGAGCGGGGCATGGCCCGCCTGCCGTTCCCGTCCCCGGGGCAGGCCCCCGAGGAGATGAGCACGCTCGCGTTCCTGGCCCCGGCCTCCGAGGCCACGGTGGGCGGCACCATGAACGCCGGCGCCATCCTGCGCTGGCTGGACGAGGCGGCCGCCGTGTGCGCCGCCCGGTGGACCGGGCACGAGTCCGTGGTGGCCGTGTTCGGCGGCGGCGTGCGGTTCGTGCGGAACATCCTCGTGGGCGACCTCGTCCGGGTGGACGCCCTCCTGGTGAACACCACCGAGCGCTCCATGCAGGTGGCGCTGCGCGTCTACGCCGGCCGCCCCACCGGCGTGCAGCCGCGCCTGGTGGCGCACTCGATCGCCGTCATGGTGGACGTCTCCGCCGAGGACAAGGCCCAGCCCGTGCGGCAGTACGTCCCGGAGAGCGAGGGCGCCCGCAGCCTCCAGGAGGCGGCCGTGCAGCTCGTGCGCCTGCGCTCCGAGGTGGGCGCCGCCTGGACCGAGACGCGGCGCTCGCCCGAGTCCCGCTAACGCCGCGGCGGTCCCTCCGTAGACTGGGCCGATGAGCCCCCTCCCCGCGTCGCCGCTGCATCACATCCCGGTCCGCCGCATCGTCCGCGGCGCCGCCCTGGCCGCCGGCACGGGCCTGGTGGGCGTGCCCATGGCCGTGGCCGCGGGCCTCACCGGGGTGGACATGGTCAAGCGCCGGGGCCGCCGTCGCCGTCCGGCGCACAACCCGGGCGTGTTCGACGCCCCGGTGAAGGACTCCCACCTGCGGATCTTCACGTCCGGCGAGGACCTCTACGAGGAGATGCTCGCCGCGATCGACTCCGCCGAGCGGATCGTGAAGTTCGAGACGTACATCTGGAAGGCCGACCCCACCGGCCAGCGCTTCATCGAGGCCTTCAACCGGGCGGCCGCCCGCGGCGTGGAGGTCTACGTCTCCTACGACGGCTTCGGCAACCTCGTGGTGCCGCGGGCGTTCTACCGGCAGCTGGACCCCCGCATCCGCGTCTTCCGGCTGCCCGCCTTCGCCCGGCCGTTCTGGCGGGGTCCGGTGCGGAACACCGGGTTCAACCACTCGAAGATCATGGTGGTCGACGACGAGATCGGCTTCGTGGGCGGCTTCAACATCGGCGACGACTACGCCACGTTCTGGCGCGACACCCATGTGTGCGAGCGCGGCCCGGCCGTGTGGGCGCTGGACCAGTCCATCTCCATCAAGTGGAACGCCCACCACCGCGAGGGCGAGCAGATGAGCTGGCGTCCGCCGGAGTCCTGGGACCCGCGGGTCACCGTCTCCGCCAACCAGCCGCCGCTGCTCGTCTACCCGATCCGCCTCACCTACCTCGAGGCCATCCAGCGGGCCCAGCACCGGATCCTCATCAACACGCCGTACTTCATCCCGGACCAGCAGGTCCTCCAGGCGCTGCTGCACGCGGCGCGGCGCGGCGTGGACGTGCAGGTGATGGTGCCGCGCGACTCCAACCACATCGTGGCGGACTGGGCCTCGCGCGGGTTCTACGCGGAGATGCTCGAGGCGGGCATCACGATCCTGCTCTACGAGGCGAGCATGATCCACGCGAAGACGGCAACGGTGGACGGCATCTGGTCCACCGTGGGCACGGCGAACATCGACCGCCTCTCCCTGGGCTTCAACTACGAGTCCAACGTGGTGGTGGTGGACCGCGACTTCGCGGCCCGCATGGAGGAGATCTTCGCGATCGACGCGGAGCAGTCCGAGCGCGTGGAGTCCCCGCGCTGGCAGGACCGCCACGGCGTGGCCCGCATGGTGGAGCGGCTGCTCGTGCCGCTGCGCCCGCTGCTCTGACGCGTTCCTGACGCGTCCCTGAATCCCGGCCCCAGGCCGGTCCCCTGGTCCACCCCGCCCTCGGAGTTGCATACCCCAGGGGGTATGTTCTACGCTCGCTCCGACATACCCCAGGGGGTATCAGAAAGAGCCCTTCGGCCCCCGCCCCCGGCCCACCGCATCACCCAGGAGGACCCCATGCTGCTCGAGCGCATCTACGACGAGGACCTGGCCCAGGCGAGCTACTTCATCGGCTGCCAGGCGAAGAACGAGGCGATCGTGGTGGACCCCCGCCGCGACGTCCAGGAGTACCTGGACCTCGCCGCCCACCACGGCATGACGATCACCCACGTCACCGAGACCCACATCCACGCCGACTTCCTCTCCGGCACCCGCGAGCTCGCGGCCCGCACCGGCGCGCAGATCCACGTCTCCGGCGAGGGCGGCGAGGACTGGACCTACGGTTTCGAGGGCAACCTGCTGCACGACGGTGACGTGATCACCCTCGGCAACATCACCGTGACCGCCCAGCACACCCCGGGCCACACCCCGGAGCACCTGAGCTACCTGATCACCGACGGCGCGTTCGCGCAGGCCCCCGGCTACTACCTCACCGGCGACTTCGTGTTCTCCGGCGACCTCGGCCGCCCCGACCTGCTGGACGAGGCCGCCGGCTTCCAGGACACCCGCTTCGCCGGCGCCAAGCAGCTCTTCCGCTCGCTCAAGGAGAAGTTCGTGGGCCTGCCGGACCACGTCCAGGTCTTCCCGGGCCACGGCTCCGGCTCCGCCTGCGGCAAGGCCCTCGGCGCCCTGCCCTCCACCACCGTCGGCTACGAGCGCACCTACGCCTGGTGGGCCGAGTACGTGGCGAACGACGACGAGCAGGGCTTCGTGGACGAGCTGCTCGACGGCCAGCCGGACGCCCACGCCTACTTCGCGCGGATGAAGAAGCAGAACAAGCTGGGCCCCGCCGTCCTCGGCGAGCTCACCCCACTGGCCGAGCTGACGGGCGAGCAGGCCGTAGCCCGCGTCGCCGCCGGCGACGTCCTTGCGGACACCCGCTCCATGGACGAGATCCACGCCGGCACCGTGCCGGGCGCCCTGGCCCTGCCCGCCAAGGACAAGGCCGCCACTCACATCGGCTGGGCCTACGACCCGGAGCAGGACGACGCCGCGATCATCCTCCTGGCCGACGACCAAGGCGACGCCGAGGCCATCCGCTCCCACATGATCCGCGTGGGCGTGGATGCCGCGGACGCGTTCGTCACCTCCCTGGACGGGTTCGAGCTGCAGCCCGCCGCCGTGATCTCCCCCGAGGAGCTGCAGCGGCGCATCGACGCCGGCGACGTGGTCCCGGCGACCGCCGACGCGGCCCCCGGCGAAGGCGGCCTGGCCCTGCTGGACGTGCGCAACCGCACCGAGCACGCCGAGGGCACCGTGCCCGCCTCCGGCGGCGCCGAGGCCGCGCAGCTCAACTCCGGCAAGGTGCTCTTCCACCAGGGCGAGCTGCCGAAGGACGCGACCCTCGTGACCTTCTGCCAGTCCGGCCTGCGCAACGTCGTGGCCGCGCAGTCCCTGCGCCGCGCCGGCTTCGACGTCGTCGAGCTCGAGGGCTCGTACCTCGGCTGGCTCGGCCGCACCCGCGCCTGACCTCCCCCCGACCCCCGGCGGCGGCGCGTGTGCACCCATCCCCGTCCGCGCCGCCGTGGGGCCCCCTCTTCCCCTGAACCGCCTTTCCTGAAGGAGAACGCATGACCGCCATGACCCTGACCCCCGTCAGCCCCGAGGAGCTGCTCGAGCGCACCGAGGCCGGCACGGCCTTCGTGATCGACGTCCGCACTCCCGCCGAGTTCGCGGTGGAGCACATCGCCGGTTCGTACAACGTCCCGCTGGACACCCTCAAGGAGCACGTCCGGGACGTGGCCGAGCGCCTCCACGGCGACGTGGTGCTCGTGTGCGCCTCCGGTGTCCGCGCCTCGGACGCCCAGCAGCGGCTGACCGGCGCCGGGTTCACCGAGGCGGCCGTGCTCTCCGGCGGCATCGGCTCCTACGCACAGGCCGGCGGCGACGTGGTCCGCCGCGGCACCGGCTGGGGCATGGAGCGGCAGGTCCGCATGACCGCCGGCTCCCTGGTGCTCGCCGGCGTGATCGCCTCCCAGATCGGCTCCAAGCGCCTCGCGCTGCTGGCCGGCGGCGTGGGCGGCGGCCTCGTGTACTCGGCCCTGTCCAACACGTGCGCCATGGTCTCGGTCCTGGACCGCATGCCCTGGAACCGCCAGGACCGGGAGCGCCCGGCCTCCGAGGTCCTGGGCGCGCTGCCCGCGGGCGCGGCGCGGAAGGCCTGACCCGTGGCCTGGCTCGCCGTGGTCCTGGCCGTCGCCGTGGGCCTGCTCCTGGGCCTCATGGGCGGCGGCGGGTCCATCCTCATGGTGCCGCTGCTGACCTACGTGGCCGGCCTGGACCCGAAGGAGGCGATCGCCGGCTCGCTGTTCGTCGTCGGCGTGACCTCGCTGGTGTCCGTGGGCCTGCACGCGCGGGCCGGCAACGTGCGCTGGCGGACGGGCCTGGTGTTCGGCCTGGCCGGCATGGTGGGCGCGGCCCTGGGCGGCGTGGTCGGCGGGTTCCTGCCGGGCACGGTGCTGCTCATCGCGTTCGCCGTGATGATGCTGGTCACCGCGTGGGCCATGATCCGGCCGAAGCGCCCGACGGCGGCGCCCGCCGAGGGCGGCCACGCTCCGGGCCGGGCCCTGGGCAGGATCGTGCTCGACGGCGTCGTGGTGGGCTTCGTGACCGGGATCGTCGGCGCGGGCGGCGGCTTCCTCGTGGTGCCGGCCCTCGTGCTGCTCGCGGGGCTGCCGATGTCCGCGGCCGTGGGCACGTCCCTGCTGGTGATCGCGCTGAAGTCCTTCGCCGGCCTCGGCGGCTACCTCACCTCGGTAACCCTGGACTGGCCGTTCCTGCTCGCGGTGACCGGCGTGGCCGTGCTCGGCGCGCTGATCGGGGCCGCCCTGGTCAACCGCGTGCCGGACAAGGCCCTGAAGAAGGGCTTCGGCTGGTTCGTGCTGGCGATGGGCGTGGTCATGCTCGTCACCGAGCTCGTGGGGCTGCTGGCCTGAGCGGCCGTGTCCCCGGATGACCCGTCCACCGATCCGGTGACACCCCCGGGGGTATCCTGGCCTCCCGGTTCCTCGACCGCCGTCCCCGCCCCTCCGCCGAAAGGACACGCCATGCGCAGCGCCGACCCCGAGACCCAGCGCAAGATCCTCAACCGCCTCAAGCGTGCCCGCGGCCAGCTCGACGCCGTGATCCGCGAGGTGGAGGGAGAGGGCAGCTGCCGCGACGTCGTCACGCAGCTCTCCGCCGTCTCCACCGCCCTGGACCGGGCGGGCTTCGCGATCGTCTCCTCCGCCATGAAGAACTGCGTGGCGGACCCGGAGCGGGCCCGCGAGGACGAGGGCCTCACCGTGGAGGAGCTGGAGAAGCTCTTCCTGTCCCTGGCCTGACCGGCTCGGGGCGAGGCACCCGGCGCGGTCGCGCCGGGCGCCTCGCCCCGACCACTACCCCGGCCCGCGCCGACCGGCGCGGCCACCCCTGAAGAGAGGAACCACCATCATGTGCCGTCCTGCCACCTGTGACGTCTGCGGCAAGACCACCTGGGCCGGCTGCGGCCAGCACGTCGCCTCCGTGAAGGCCACCGTCCCCGCCGGGCAGTGGTGCGACGGGCGCCATTCGGACGCCGAGGTCGACGCCGCCCGTGCCCAGAAGCCCCAGGGCTTCCTCGCGCGCCTGTTCAACCGCTGAGCCGCCGCGGGCCCGCCGCGGCGGCCCGCCTCAGTCTTCGCCGCGCTCGGCCAGCAGGTGGTTCGGCAGCCGGTTGCCCGGGGCGCGCCCGCGGATCTCCAGCAGGTCGCGGGCGTGCTGCCACAGGGCCTTGTCCTCCTGGGAGACGGGCTCCCAGGCGGGCACCGGGACCGCGTCGCCGTCGTCGTCCCGGGCCACCATCACCGTGAGGCAGTACGTGGTCAGCTCGAGCTGCACGGTCTTGGGATCGCCCGAGCGCACGTGGACCGCCACGTGCATGCCCTTCTCGCCCGTGTAGATCAGCCGGGCCTCGACCTCCACGAGGTCGCCGATGTGCAGCGGCCGGTAGAAGCGCACCCCGCCGGAGAACACGGCCACCGTCTCCCGGCCCGCCCAGCGGGTGGAGCACAGGTAGGCGGCCGTGTCGATCCACTCCATCACGATCCCGCCGTGCACCTTCCCGCCCCAGTTCACGTCCGTGGGGGCGGCCAGGAAGCGCAGCACCGTGCGGTCCGCGGTGCCGGCGTCCGTGTAGCGCTGGCCCTCCATGGCGGCCTGGATCTCGTCCCGCACCGCGATCCGCGAGACCGCGTACTCCGCCGCCAGCTCCTGCTCCAGCGTGCGCGGCACGAACTCCGGCACCGGCACCGGCTTGCCCTCCTCCACCGCCACGAAGATCACGAGGCAGCGGGCGGCCTCGGTGAGCTCGCCGGTCTTGGGGTCGCCCGCGCTGACCACCGTGTTGATGTGCATGGAGCTGCGGCCGGTGTGCAGCACCGTGCCGGTGACCTCCACCATCTGCCCCACGAGCACGGGCTGGCGGAAGTGGATGTTGCCCACGTACGCGGTGACGCAGTAGCTGCCCGCCCACGCGGTGGCCGCGGCGAAGGCCGCCTTGTCCACCCACTCGAGGACGCGGCCGGCGTCCACGGTGCCGGTGTGGCCCTGGTCCGTGGGGGCGGCGAGGAAGCGGAGGGTCACCTCGTGGCGGCGCTGCTCGGTCATGGGCCCATGATGGCAGGCCCGCGCGGCGGAGGGGACGGGTGCGGCGCGGGCGCGGGCGGGCGCGGCGGACTTGACCCTCACGCGGCGTCAGGGGGTCCACTGGTGTGCATGAAGGAGACGATGACGGTCGGCGAGGTCGCGGCGCTCACGGGCGTCACGGTGCGCACCCTGCACCACTACGACGCGATCGGCCTGGTCCGCCCGGCCGCCCGCAGCGCAGCGGGCTACCGGCTCTACGGGCCCGACGACGTCGCCCGGCTGCAGGAGGTCGTCGCCTACAGGCGCCTCGGTTTCGGGCTGGAGGACATCCCCGCCCCGAGCGTGGACCGCCGGGGCGCGCTGATCCGCCAGCGGGAGCTGGTGACCGCGCGGGTCGACGAGTTGACCCGCCTCGGGCGCGCGCTGGACGCCGCGCTCGCGGAGCACGAGGACGAGCACCAGGACGAGCATCAGGACGAGAGAGAAGAGGACACCATGGAGGACCACGAGACCACCCGCCGGCCCGGCGCCCGCCCGGACCTCGACCTGACCGACGCCGAGCTGCGCGAGCTGTTCGGGGACGAGTACGCGGAGGAGTTCGACGGCTACCAGGCCGAGGCCGAGCGGCGCTGGGGCGCCACCGACGCGTGGGCCGAGTCCGCGCGTCGGACGAAGCGCCACACGAAGGCGGACTGGGAGCGGATCAAGGCGGAGCAGGACGAGGCGAACCGGCTGCTCGCCGCGGCGATGCGGGCGGGCGAGCCGCCGTCGTCGGAGGCCGCGATGGACGCCGCCGAGGCGGCCCGCGCCGTGATGGGCCGCTGGTTCTTCGAGGCGAGCCCGGCGATGCACCGCGACCTGGGGGACATGTACGTGGCGGACCCGCGGTTCGCCAAGACCTACGACGACGTCGAGCCCGGCCTCGCCGCCTACCTGCGGGACGCGATCCACGCCAACGCCGACCGCCTCGAGCGCGACGCCTGACCCCACGCTTTCGTGCGGGAAACGGGAGCCTCCCCGGGTGCTTTCGTGCGGGAAACGGGAGCCTTGCGGCCCCTCCCGACCCACCCACCCCGTTTTCGTGCGGGAAACGGGAGCCTCCCGTTTCCCGCACGAAAGTGATCTCGGGGCGCGGGTCAGCCCTTCGGCTGGATCTCGCTCTCGACGACCCACTTGTGGTTCGTCATGGTCATGCCGTCCGCGGTGTAGTCGACCATGTAGACGGTCTCGTCCGTGACGGAGGCGACGGTGGCCTCGGCGCCCTTCATGCCGGCCATGTGCTCGGCCTCCATGACGGCGGTGTCGCCCACCTGGAGCGGGGTGTCGCCGGCGTCCTGCAGCTCCTCGTGCACGACCCACTTGTGGTCCTTCACGGCCTCCCCGCCGGTGGTGGGGGTGTAGTCGACGGAGTAGGTGGTGGTGTCGAAGGCGCCGGTGATCGTGGCCGTGGCCCCGTCCATCCCGGGCATGTGGTCCGCGGTCAGGGTGACCTCGCTGCCCACGGGGTAGGCGGGGGACGCGGCCTCGGCGATGCCCTCGGGCGCCGGGCCGCCGTCCATCTTGTGGTCCATGTGGCCGTGGCCGCCGCCGGAGGCGGACTCCGAGGCGCTGCCGGACTCGGAGGCGGGCTGCGACGACGACGTCGCCGCGGACTGGCCGGACGAGGGCGAGGCGGACGGGCCGGCGTCGTCCGCGGTGGAGCAGCCGGTGATGAGGCCGGCGGAGGCGAGGATGCCGACGGCGGCCAGGGTGAGACGACGGGTCTTCATGGGACTCTCCTTGTGCTCGGTGTGCTCGGTGTGCCGGTCGCGGGTGACGCCACGAGCGGCTATATACCCCTCGGGGGTATCCTGCACTGTACTCCCATGGGCCGGGCGGCGTCACGCGCCGCCGCCCCGCCGCTCACCGGCCACCGCTTTCGTGCGGGAAACGGGAGCCTCCCGCTGTCGAGGGGGAGACGAGAGCCTCCCGTTTCCCGCACGAAGGCGATCTCGGCGGGAGCGCGAAGCCCTGACCTGGGGCGAGGAGGGGACGCGCCTGTCGTGTCCGGCACCGGGTGCACAATGGACCCGTCCACCACGACGCCGGCCCGCGGCCCGGAGCGGAACACCGCCATGTCCCCCTGGCCGACGTCGCAGAAGGCCACCGCCCAGTCCGGCGGGGCCGCGCCGGGCGGCCGGGGCACGAGGACCGCGCCCACGCTGCCCACGGCCGCCGCGACGAGCACGGCGGCGAGCAGCACCAGCGCGGGCGTGCGCTCCGGGGG